>JAITGR010000049.1 GCA_031280455.1 Spirochaetaceae bacterium | reverse complement strand
GTCAAGTAAAACCGGATTTCGGATTTTGGGGTTTTAGCCGATAATGCGGGGGGAAACAGCGCGTCTGGTTTGTTCCGGTATTTCGGACGCAGGTCTGAAATCTGAAATCAGGAATCTGAAATCCGAATACGGCGCTTGTTTTTATGCCCCCGCTTATGGTATTGTGCCATTGGTGCGGGGGCATTTCCGGCACATAGGGTTTGAAGGTGAAACAAAAACGACTATTTTCCACACTGCTTTTTCTGCCGCTGGCCGCGGCGCGTCTGGCGGCGTTTGAGCCCCCGCTGGGCGGCGACGTGCTGCCGCTGCTGGGACACCCGGGGCTTGTCGCCGGCGCGGCTTCTTCCGCCGGATCCCTCTTTTTCGACCCGTTCCGCGCAGGCGGCAGTTCGACAGCGCCGTACGCCGCCGCTATCAATCCGGCGCTGGTGGCGAACAACCAGCGCGTGTCGCTGGACGCGGGCTACACCGGCCTGTTTCAGACAAAATCCGGCGAGGCCGCAAGCGCCGCGCACTACGGGCGGCTGGGCGGGCTCGTGCCAACGCGCTGGGGCGTTGCGGCGCTCGGCTTTCAGTTCAACATCGGCCAGGTTCCGGCCTTCGACATAGGGCAGACCGCCGCGCTCTCCGCCGCGTTTGCCCGCGACATAACCAAAAACCTGTACGTCGGCGCGTCGCTTACCGGCGCGTTCAACGTCAACCGGCGCGGGGACGACGAAGCTGCCGCCGCGGCTTTGTACGGCGCGCTGGGTTTTGTGTACCGGCTGGGAACCCTGGGGCCGCTGCGGGAGCAGACCGCGGCCTTTACGCTCTCGCGCCTGGGCAAAACGTTTGACAGCGCCTTCGCGGCAAGCGGCGCGTTCCCTTCACCCATAACGCCGCAGATAGGCTACAGCGCCGCCGTCCTGGAAACACGCGCCGCCCGCGCCGGTTTCTCGCTGGATTTGAGCTTTCCGTCCGCGCAAAACGTCGTACTGGACGTTGGCGTACAGTTCCGCGTCGCCCGCGCCGTGCTGGTATCCGGCGGCTATAAAATCAATTTTTACGAAGCGGTAAACACAAAAACGGTGAACCTGCCGTTCATCGGCATCAGCTACACGTTTACCGCGAATACCGGCATGTCGGACGTTTTGGCCAGCCGCGGCTGGGCGCAGAGCGAGGTAACCGTGGGGGCGGCCTGGAACAGTTTGTACGACAACACCGTGCAGCTTGTCTCTGGCGGCGCGGTTATCAACCTGGGCAGTTCCGCGGCGGAAGCTCCGCAGATTATTATTGAGGACTAGGCATGAAAAAAACCGCTCTTTACGCGCTGGCAGCGCTGACGCTTTCTGTTTTTTCCGCCGCGGCTCTTTTCGCGCAGCAGGGCGGGACGGTTAAGTACATTTCCCCCAATAACGACGGCTTGCAGGATTACCTGATTGTCAATTTTTCGATAAAAGAAAAACGGTACATAACTGAATGGCACCTGTTTGTAACCGACAGCCGGGGCTACCGCGTGCGGACCATCAACAACAAGGACGACCGCCCGCAGGCGATGGGTTTTGTTACGTTCTGGAAAACGCTTTTTTCGCCGAAACGCAGCGTTCCCGTGCCGCGCTTTGTAAGCTGGGACGGCAGGGACGAACTGGGCGAGACTGTGCCGGACGGTTTCTACACCTACTACATGAGCGCCGTCAACGACAACGGCGTTTCCAGCGAGTCGGCGCGGTATACGGTCGTTGTTGACTGCACGCCGCCGCACGTTACGCTGCGCCCGCCGCAGGAGCAGGACAAATTCTTCGGCGCCGGCGCGAAGGCGGAGCTGCGCATAGGCCAGAGCGGCGACACGCTGAACATGGACACCGATGTCTGGACGGGCGTTTTTGCCGACGCGCAGGGCAAGCCGTGCAAGACCTTCCGCTGGGCGCACAATCCCCAGGATTTGCGCTGGGACGGCACCAACGACGACGGTCTGCCGGTGCCGGACGGCCTGTATTTTTATTCGCTTACGGGAACCGACCGCGCGGGCAACCGGTCGCTTCCGGCGCGGGTCAACAACATTGTGTATTCCGGCGACAAGCCGCAGGTGAACATTACGATAAGTGGCAGCCGGTATTTTTCGAACAATCCCGAAAGCCCGCGAAAAAGCGTTACGCTGGTGCCTTCAATCCCCAACCCCCGCGCCGGTAATACGCTGCAAGGCTGGAAAATCGAGCTTGTCGACAACAGCGGGCGCGGCAAAGTGGTACAAACCTGGAGCGAAGCCGCCGGTGTGCCGCCCCCCGCGTCGATAACGCTTTCTGGCGGCGCGGACGGCAAGCGCCTTGCCGACGGCGTGTATGTGGCGCGGGTGAGCGCGAGCTACCTAAACGGCTACGCCGCGACGCCGGTTCCGTCCCCGCTCTTTTTCCTTAAAAGCGCGCCGCCTTCGGGAACGGTCAGCGTCCGCGAGCCGAAAAACCGCGTGTTTTCGCCGGGTTCAGGCGAGGGGCGGGACCACATTATTTTTGACGAAAGCCTGGAACTAACCAATACCGTGTGGAAGGCCGAAATCCGAGGCCGCGACGGGCGGCTCATCCGCGCCTTTGAACGCGGCGCGGGCGGCGCGAAGGGCGCGCTGCCGAATTTGTGGGACGGCTTTGACGAGCAGGGTAAACTCTGCGCGGACGGCGAATACCTGTACACGGTGGCGACCACCGACCTTTCCGGCAACACCTCGCGCGTTATGCCCGTCAGCTTCAGCATAGACACGCAAAAAACCGAACTCATGCTGCGTATGCCGTCCCAGGCGTTCTCGCCCAACGGCGACGGCATTCAGGACACCATCAGCATAATTCCGCTGATAAAAAGCTCTGGGCTGGAACGCTACAAACTGGAAATCAGCAACAACGAAATGCGGGTGGTAAAGACTATAGCCGGCCCAGGCAGCCCCGATGCCGCCATAATCTGGGACGGGCGGGACGACAACGGCAATCTGGCCGCCGATAACCGCTACGTCGCCATGCTCACCGTGGTTTCGCGGAACAGCAACAACCCGATAATCGCCAAGACCGCCCCGTTCCTGCTGAAAAACAGAGCGCCGTCCGTGAGTGTGAGCGCCGCGCCCTACGCGACAACGTTCTCGCCGGACGGCGACGGCTTAAAAGACACGCTGCCGCTGGAAATTCAAACCAGCGCCGAAGACTTGTGGACGGCTGTTATCAGCGACAAAAACGGTTCCCCGGTGTGGCAAAAAAACTGGTTTAGCACCAACGTTCCCTCGTTTGAGTGGGACGGCACTGACGAGTCGGGGAATATCGCGCCGGACGGCATCTACACCTTCAGCCTTGCGGCAAAAGACGCGGCGGGTAACAGCGCTGCCGCGCGGCTTACGCCTATAACGCTTGACCGGCGGCCAACAACGGCGGTTCTGGCGGTCGCGCACGACTATCTTGCGCCCAACGGCAAAAACAAAAGCCAGAGTTTTCCGCTGACGCTTTCGGTGCGCGACGGTGTGCAGAGCTGGGCGTTTCAGATACGCCAGGCCGGCGACAAAAAAACGCCGCCCATTGTCCAAGCGGGTAACGGCGACACGATTCCGGCGAAATTTGAATGGGATGGCCGCCTTGCATCAGGCGAGATTGCCGAAGGCGAGTTCGCCGCCGATTTTAGCGTTGTCTACTGGAAGGGCAACCAGGTTCGCGCCGAAAGCGCGAGTTTTATCTGCACGGGGAACGCGCCGCAGACGGCGGTAACGACCAATCCTGAATTTTTCAGCCCCGACAACGACGGGGTCGAAGACGAGTTGTACATCAACCTAAAGGCGCGCTCGCTTTTGCCGCTTGCCTCCTGGAGTTTTACCATTTACGACTATTCGCCGAATCCCAACGAAAAGGGCAAGCCGTTCTGGACTATTGCCGGAAAATCGCAGGTTACCGGCCAGACGGTCTGGAACGGGCGCAGCAATACCGGCAAGGCGGCCAGCGGCGCGGCGGGCGAGCTGGTGCAAAGCGCCACCGACTACCCGTACAGTTTTACCGTAACCGATGTTGAAGGCCAGACGACGACGGTCGAGGGCAGCATAACCGTTGACATACTCGTCATCCGCGACGGCGACCTCTTGCGTATCCAGGTGCCGGCGATAACGTTCCGGGGAAACGCGGCGGACTTTAACGGGCTTGCCGCCGATGTAATGAGCCGCAACACCTGGATTTTGGGGCGGATAAGCCGCGCGCTGGGGCGTTTTAAGGAATACACCGTGTTGATAGAAGGCCACGCCAACCCCGTTCTGGGCACGGCGCAGGAGGAGGCCGAACTTTTAACGCTGTCCCGCGAGCGCGCCGAATTTGTGCGGGCGCAGCTTGCCCGCCTCGGGGTGTCCGCGGGGAGGCTGAGTGTTATGGGGGTCGGCGCGGCGCGGCCTATGCCGGGTGTTTCCCCCCGCGACAGCGCCAACAACTGGAAAAACCGCCGCGTCGAATTCATCCTAAACAAGTAGACTTGTTCGGTAACTCATGCGCGGCAATCTTGCTGCGCCTTTGGGCGCGGAACTTCGCCCAAAAGCCTCGCCATACACCCAGTATGGCTACGTTTTTGGCCTTCGTTCCGCATCCCAAATGCTTGCAATCTTG
>JAITGR010000241.1 GCA_031280455.1 Spirochaetaceae bacterium | reverse complement strand
GTAACGGATAAAGAAAAATGGTAGTAAACCCCACTGTACAAACCATTTCCTATCGAACGACAGATTTTTCGCGGAAAAATCTGATACCCCGCTGCTTGCGGCGGGGTAGTTCATTCTCTACCACCGCCAGACAAGTTGCGATAACCCGCCGCCATGGATGCCGCTGGGATTGGGCAAGCCCCCGCACAGATGCCCGCCCGCAGGGGGCAGATGCGCCCCAAAAAACTGAAAGTTGACGGTGCGCGCATCTTGTGATAGTATCATAGTATGCCTTACAGGTTGTAATGGCGCACTTATATTATAGGAGTTTGGGTATGGGTAAAGTGGTTACGTTTGGCGAGATTATGATGCGGTTTCAGACAAAAACAGGGCGGCGCTTTCGGCAGAGCATGCCTGGCGATATGGAGCTGATCTTTGGCGGGGCGGAGGCGAATGTCGCGGCGTCGCTGGCGTTACTGGGGGGCGAAAGCGCGTTTGTTACCGCCTTGCCGGATAACGCTATTGCTGACGCGTGTCTGGGGACATTACGCGGCCTGGGCGTTGATGTTTCCAAAGTGGCGCGGACCGCCCGCGGGCGTTTTGGCATTTATTTTGCCGAGGCCGGCGCGAATCAGCGTCCAAGCAACGTCATTTACGACCGCGATTATTCGGCTATCGCGCTTGAATCAAATTACAACTGGCCGGAGATTTTTAAGGGCGCGCGCTGGTTCCACATAACCGGCATTACGCCGTCGCTTTCGGCTACAGCCGCGGGCGCTTCGATTACGGCGGTAAAAGCGGCGAAAGCGGCGGGCTTGTCGGTTTCGTGCGACCTGAATTTCCGCAAAAAACTGTGGCGCTGGGAAGAAGGCACCGGGCCAAACGCGCTGGCGGCGAAAATCATGAAGCAAATTCTGCCGTTTGTTGATGTTATGATAGCAAACGAGGAAGACGTGGGCGACATTCTGGGGATTAGCGCGGACAATTTGGACACGTCGTCCGGCGCGATTGACGTGCAAAAATACCCGGCTATTGCCGCCCAGGTCGCCGCCCAGTTTTCGAACCTGAAAAAAATAGCGTTTACGCTGCGGGAAAGCGTCTCGGCAACACACAACAACTGGGGCGCTATGCTGTTCGATACCGCCAGCGGCAAGAGTTTTTTCGCGCCGCAGCAGGGGGGGGCGTACACGCCGTACCAGATTACCGATATTGTCGACCGCATAGGCGGCGGGGATTCTTTCGGCGCGGGCCTTATCTACGCGTCGCTGGACAGCGAGCTTTCCAGGAGCGATGCCGATGTCCTGGCGTTTGCGACGGCGGCGTCGTGCTTGTGCCATTCAATATACGGCGACTTTAACTATAGCTCCCGCGCGGAAATCATCAACTTGATGAAAGGCTCCACGTCGGGACGTATTGTGCGCTAGGGAAGCAATGATTAAATGAGAATTGAGAATTACGCGAATGTACGCGAATTATAACGAATATGGAGCCATTATTGGCATTATTCGTGTCCATTCGCGTAATTCGCGGTTTAATTCCGATTTAATCAGCGTTGTCCTAGCATTTATCCGGCGGCGGTGGTACCATACAGCGGTGGGCGAAAAAAAATTAAGCGTTTTAGACCTTATCGATATGGAACTGCGGGACCATAACTCCCTCAACCTGCGCTGCGTCTGCGGACGGCGGGGCCTGCCGCGCGAGATTGCGACGCCGGATTTGAACAGGCCGGGGCTTGCCCTGTGCGGCTTTTACGAAGTTTTCGCCTCCAACCGGATTCAGATTTTTGGGCATGGCGAGGCGGCGTATCTTAGAAAACTGGCGAAAGAAGGCAAGGAAGACCAAATCGCCAAGCTGTTTACCTACGAAATCCCCTGCTGTATTTTTACCTGCGACTTGCCGGTGGAAGATTTTTTTATTCGGGAGGCGGAAAAATCAGGCTGCCCCGTGCTGACAACCGACCTGGAAACCACCGAATTTATCATCCGCATGCTGCGCGTTCTTTCGACCGTTTTTTCGCCGAAAGTAACCCTGCACGGCGTACTGGTCGAGGTGTACGGCCTGGGCATTCTCATTACAGGAGAAAGCGGCGTTGGCAAAAGCGAAGTCGCGCTGGAGCTGATAAAAGCCGGCCACCGCCTTGTCGCCGACGATGTAGTGGAAATTCACTGCATCAACGGCAATATGCTTGTAGGCAGCGGGGCGAACAAAATCATCGGGCACCACATGGAAATTCGCGGCGTGGGGGTCATCAACATAACGCACCTTTTTGGGGTAAGCGCGATTCGGGACAACAAGCGCATTCAGCTCATTACGCATCTGGAAGAATGGGATTCGTCCAAGAACTACGACCGTATAGGCAAGGACGAGTTGTTTGTCGACATTCTGGGCGTAAAAATACCCAAGCTGGAGATTCCGGTAAAGCCCGGCAGAAATACCCGCATTGTTATTGAAAGCGCGGCGATGAACGAGCGGCTTAAAAACATGGGGTACAACACCGCAAAAGAATTCAACCGGAACATTCTTAAGTGGATTGAAAGCGAGACGGCAAAGTCGATATACTTTGGCAAGGACAACGTCATGTGAGCCAATGCCAAAACGTGGGGGGGCAAAGATATGGTGGAAAAAACAGTAACAATTATCAACCGCGCAGGCATTCACGCGCGCCCGGCGTCGGTGATTGTCGAAAAAACCAAGGACTTCAAGTCTTCAATATACTTTGAACACGCGGGGCAAACGATTAACGCAAAGTCTATTCTGGGCATTATCACGCTGGGCGCGGCGTACGGCAGCGAGATAAAAATCAGCGCGACAGGCGAGGATGAGCAGCAGGCGGTCGATACGCTTGCCAGATTGTTTGAAACCAAGTTTGAAGAAGAATGAAGCGGGGTACTGGTTCAAAAGGGAGGGGCGGTGAAGGGACTGACTGAACGGCAGGAGCGGGTGCTCGCGTACATTGCGGGCTTTATCGAAGAGAACCACTACCCGCCGGCCATGCGGCAGATTGGCGCGTATTTTTCGATAACGCCGCGCGCCGTGTGCGATTATGTGGCGGCGTTAAAAAAGAAAGGCTATGTCCAGGTTGAAGACAAATGCCCCCGCACACTGCGCCTCCTGCGCGCCGCGCCGGACGCTGCCGGCGGGTTTCTGCCGGTACCGGTTGTCGGCGAGGTCGCCGCCGGCGCGCGCATGCTCGCCTGGGAAACGCCGGACAGGACGATTCGTCTGCATAAGTCGCAGTTAAAGCACCCGGACGCGGTGCATTTCGCGCTGGTTGTGCGCGGCGACTCCATGACCGGCGCCGGCATTATGGACGGGGACATTGCGGTAATTCTAAAGCAGGAAAACGCGCGCTCCGGCGACATTGTTGTCGCGGAAATTGACGAAGGCTTTACGCTCAAACGCTACTTCAAAGAAAATTCCCGCATTCGCCTGCAGCCGGAAAATCCCCGCTATTCCCCGGTATACTGCCGGAACATACGCATCGCCGGCATACTAACCTGCGTATACCGGTCGTATTAACATGGCAAACAGCGACTGCCATCTTTTTTTGGGGCCGGAAGCCGGCGAAAAACACGACGTTACGGCGGAAATAAAAAAGCGTTTTATCCAGGCGGTGTACAACGGCAGCCCGCCGGCTTCCCCCAATATCGAAGAAAGCTCGTTTTACGCGAGCGACACGCCCGGCGCGGAGATAGCGGCGTTTTTGGGCAACGGCTCGCTGTTCGCCGACGCGCGGGTCATCTGGGTAAAAAACGCCCACCTGCTTAAAAAACAGGACGCGGAAAGCATCGCGGCAAGCCTCACCCCCAAACCGGAAAACACGCTTGTTTTTTTTGTCAGCGACGAACTAAAAGTAGAAAAAGCGCTGGAAAACGCCATCGACAAAAAAAACACGCGCATTTTTTGGGAACTATCGGAAGAAAAAAAACCGCAATGGCTGCGCAATTTCTGGCGGCGCGAAGGCTTTGGCATTACCGATGACGCGATAGAGCTTCTGCTTGAAATGATAGAAAACAACACGGACGCGCTGCGGCGGGAATGCACCTACCTGGCGATATTCCTCAAAAACGAAGTAAAAAACGGCGCGGCGCCCACCGTCGATGCCGCCACTGTCGAAAAACACCTCACCCACACCCGCAGCGAATCGGCCTTTACCCTCTTTAGCGCGATAGCCTGCGCGGACCTAACAAAAAGCCTGGAAATACTGCACACGCTATTAGCCGCGCAGGAAGCCCCGCCGGCAATATTCGCCGGCCTTTTGTGGTGCTACCGGAAATTCCGCGACTACTGCCGCCTCGCCCAGAAAGGCCAGACCGGCAACAGCTTTGAACTGCAAAAAATCGGCATAAGACACCCCAAAGCCAAAGAAGACTACCAGCGCGCGTACAAAAACTTTGGCGCGGCATACGCCGAACACTTTATCGCGCTCACCGCCGAATACGACCTTTTACTACGCACCGAAGGCGGGCAGCTCAAAGAAATCCTCATGGACCTGTACATCTACCACGTCATGGCAGACCGCGCCGCGTAAAACAAACCACGGAAAAACGCGGAATTGCGGTCTCTTTCCGCGTGGTTTCTGTGCCTTCCGTGGTTTCGCCATGTATGGCGCAATCAGCGCATCATTAGAGCAACTTGGCGAGCTCGCCCGCCTTGTCTGTCTTTTCCCAGGGGAATTCAGCGCGGCCAAAATGCCCGTACGCCGCCGTATTCCGGTAAATGGGCTTACGCAATTGCAGCATTTTAATAATACCCGCCGGCGTTAAGTCGAAAATCTG
>JAITGR010000235.1 GCA_031280455.1 Spirochaetaceae bacterium | reverse complement strand
TCGCCTTTATCGGCATCCTTGCCGGCACCCTCGCGGGGAAACAGCGGCGTACGTTCAATAACCGCCTCCGCCTGCGGATTTTGCGCGCGGCGCATCTGCTGGTAGTAGCGCTTGTTTTTAACGACAAAGTGGTCGGTCAGCGCAAGAACTATGGAAAGCCCCGCCGCGATAGAGAGCGTCATGCCGTATTCGCTGGTGGACATATCCACCGCGCCGGCGGGCTTTGCCGGCCATGGCCAGTACTGGCTGTCCCAGTTGTGCGCCGCGCTGCGGGCAAGGTCGGTAAACAGCATCGTCAAAAACCAGCTAAACGGAAACGAGCCGAACGCGACAATCTCGGCGCGGCGCAAATCTTTTGCCCACTGCGGGAATTCTTTGGGCGTAACCGGCTGCGCGGCGGCAGTACTCTGCCCAAAAACAGGTAAAACGGACGTGCTCAAAAAAAAGCAGCACACAAGCGCCGCGCCCACGCCTTTTTTCATGCGCCGCCTTCCCCAAAAATAGCCGTTCCTATGCGCAGCAGCGTCGAGCCTTCCCGAATCGCCGCCTTGTAATCGCCGGACATACCCATAGACAGCACCGGCAGTTCCAGCGCGCCAAAACGTGCGCGCAACGCCTCCCGCGCCGTGCGGAGCGCGGCAAACGCACGGGCAGCGTCCGCGGACGAGCGGGACAGTGGTGCCATAGTCATAAGCCCGCGCACCGCCAAATACGGCCAGGCAAGCGCCGCCTCCATCGCGCCAAAAAGCGCGTCCGTGGTTTTGTAGCCCGATTTTGAAGCCTCGCCAGCGTTAAGTTCCAGCAGAACGGCAAGCGGGGCCGCGCGCGCGGCAGCGTACTTACCCAGCGCGGCAATTAACTCGTCCCGGTCGACCGACTGAACACAGTCGAACAGAACCGCCGCCGTCTTCGCCTTGTTTCGCTGTAAACTCCCTATCATGTGAAATTCCGCCCCGGGGAACGCCGCGCCCCTGCCGTCCAATTTGCCGCACGCTTCCTGCACACGGCTTTCTCCGAACAAGCGCAGACCCGCCGCGTACGCTTCGGCAATACGGCTAACAGGCTGAAACTTGGAAACCGCCATGACACGGAGCGTGTCCGGCGGCCTCCCGCAGGCGGCACACTCGGCGGCAATATTCTCCCGCAGCCGTTGTACATTGTCGCAGACAGACATAGCCGCCGGCTACGCCATAGCCGATGCTTCGGCAATGCGGCGCGCGATTTCCGCGCCGGCGACAGACGGGTTAGCCTTGCCGCCGGAAAGCGCGATGACCTTACCCAGCAAAAAGTTGGACAACACCCCCAGCCGCTTGCCATCCCCGGCGGCACTGGCGGCGCGCGCCTGCTCAAACGAAGCCGCCTCCGCCGCGCACACCGAATCGGCAAAACCGGCAATAACGGCGGCATCACTAATCTGCTCCCAGCCCTTCTCTTCAACAATCCACTCCGGCGCTTTCCCTTCCATAAAAGAAATATCCAGCACCTGTTTGGCGTTTTTCTGCGACACCCTGCCGGCATCCAGCAACACAACCAATTCAGCCAGAAATTCGGGCCGCAATTTTGCCGAACCAATATCTTTAGGCGCGATATGCTCCCGCGCAAGCAAGTGCCGCACTTCCGTTAAAATACGGCCGCACACCACCCCCGCCGCCGCCTTCGTTTCTATCCCCGCCGCACAAGCACACGAGAGCGCCGCCTCAAAGAAATCCGCCAGCGCCCCCTCGTCGCAGAGCGACTGCGCGGCAGCCTCCGGCAAAGCAAAATCGGCGACAAAACGCCGCTGACGCGCCAGCGGCAGTTCCACCAGCGCCGCCTCAACCGGAGACAGAAACCCCGCGTCCAGCCGCAGCGGCGGCAAATCGGGCTCTGGGAAATACCGGTAATCGTGCGCGTTTTCTTTAACCCGCATCGTTTCCGTCTGGTCGCGGTTTTCGTTCCACAAGCGCGTTTCCTGCACAACCGCCCCCCCGCCATCCAGAATCGCCGCCTGCCGCGCCGCCTCGTAATTAAGCCCCAGCCGGACAAAGCGCGAAGAATTCAGGTTTTTAATCTCCACCTTGCGCCCCAGCCCCTTCCCCGGCAGATTGATAGAAATATTCGCGTCCGCGCGCAGCGACCCCTCTTCCATATTACCGTCGCACACACCCAGATAGCGAACCGTGCGGCGCAGCTCCTGAATAAACTGCTCGGCCTCCTCACCGCTGGCCATATCCGGTTCAGTAACAATCTCCAAAAGCGAAACCCCGGCGCGGTTGTAATCGAGCAGACTACTCGTGCCGGTGTGAATCATCTTGCCGGCATCCTCTTCCAGATGACACTCATGAATACGAACCTTTTTTAACGCGCCGCCGCACGAAATCGTAAGAAACCCGTCCCGTCCCAGCGGCGAAGCGAACTGCGAAATCTGGTAATTTTTCGTCATGTCGGGGTAAAAATACTGCTTACGCTCGAACCAGGTAAGCGGCGGCACCGTGCATTCCAGCGCGCGCGCCACCATACACCCCATACGCACCGCCTCGACATTCAAACGCGGCATAACCCCCGGAAACCCCAGGCAAACCGGACAAACATTCGTATTCGGCGCATCGCCAAACGCCGCCCGGCAATCACAAAAAACCTTCGTTTTTGTCAAAAGATGAATATGAACTTCCAAACCGATAAATGTTTGATACATTGCCCTACCATACCCTAAAAAAGCCGCCGTATCAAGCCGTCAGGTTTCGGATTTCGGGGTTCGGGTTTCAGATTTCGGATTTCGGATTTCGGATTTCGGGAATTTGGGCGCATCTACCACCCTGCGGGCGGTAGACCGCGCTATCCGCTTGCTTTAGGCCGGCATGGATGGGCGGCATCCATGCCGCCCATCCATGCGGATTTTCGGCAAACGTCAGTCGAGCGGGGGTCGGTCCACCCAGCCGGTCATGTAGGCGTTTTTTGCGTGAAATCCATAAGTCTCAAAACTAGTCGCCGTAAACGCCTGCATCTGGCCGTCGGCGGCGGCACTCACCAGCTTTATTGCCTTGGCTCTTTTGGGGCCGTTTCTGTTTTCCGCAAGACCATAGAGCTCCAAAGAGCCGTCGGCGTTTTTCTTTATGGTGGAAAAACTGCCTGTCAAGATATTATCACTTGCAGTATCGTACCAGGCTATGGCTTCAATACCGCACGGATATATCCTGCCTTGCGCCATCTGCCCATACCACAAGCCCTTGCAGTTAAAGAGCATTTTCCCCCAATTGGTATCCGTGGTGATGTACGACTTGGAATCGTACACCTTCTTGCTGATGACATACGCGCCGCCGGTCTGCGCGCGGTATACCACATAGGTGTACATGCGCGAA
>JAITGR010000203.1 GCA_031280455.1 Spirochaetaceae bacterium | reverse complement strand
ACCTGCGCCTTTACCGCCGTAATCGCCTCCGCAATCTCGCTGTCCCGTCCGGCGGCCTTGTATTCGGCTATCACGCGCTCAATATCGGCCCCGCGCGAGCCGTTAAGCTGCCTCCATGCCTCCTGTTGGTAGTAGTTGGCGATTTCCAGCCCAAGATGACGGCTCCCGGAGTGAATGACTATGTAGAGATTGCCTTCATCGTCGCAGGCGGCCTCGATAAAATGATTGCCGCCCCCAAGTGTGCCGATGCTCCGGCGTGCGCGCGCCGTGTTAATCGCGGGGCAGCGTATGCTCTCCAGCTCGATACCGGCGGCGGCCTCGTGTTCATCCCGCCGGACGGCCATGCCGCTGGGGATGTGCGCGCGGATAACGGCGTCGAGCGCCGCGCCGTCGAAGTTGCGCGCGCCGGGAGTGCCCGCGCTGATGACGGCGGTCTCCATGCCGCAGCCAATATCGACCCCGACCAGGTTCGGCACGACCGTCTCGTGCAGCGTCATGGTCGTCCCGATAGAGCAGCCGGCGCCGGCGTGCGCGTCGGGCATCATCCGTATCACGCTCCCTTCGCTAAAGCGCTGGTTGCACAGCGTCTCCACCTGGGTAAGTGTCGCCTCGTCCAGGTTGTCGCTGAACACCTTTGCGCTGTTATACTTCCCTGCTATTTCTATCATAGTAGTCTCCTGTGCAAAGGAGTATAGCGTGCGGGTGTAGGCAGTGGGTAGCCGCGCCCTGCCGGTTACTATCGAAGACATCATTCATACCACCGCCCTCTGAGCCAAAACTGAAAACAACGCCGCGGCCCGCGTTGACGGAATTATACCATTCAGCGATACTGTGTTCGTTGCCGAATTGAGTTGACGCGCCCGAATTGGTCGGGGGAGCGCCCTCTTTTCGGCGCACTTCTTCTACATCTGTTAAATCATTGTCATAAAAGAAATCGCCGCCCGTTGCGCCTCCCCCGAACTATGGCGAAAGGCGGACGATGCCAAACTGGGCGGCTTCCTTCAGATAGTAGGCGTAACGCTTCGCACGGCGGCGCGGGAGCGTCTGCCTACGACACCTGCCCCGGGCGATGCAAGTACAACTCCATTTCCACTTCAGTTACCGACTTCCCCAGCCGTGCGGCAATGGCAGCGCTGGAAAGCCCCCGTGCGGCGAGCGCCGCCGCCCCGGGAGACGCCACAACTTCGGGCGGCGCGGCTTCGGCTTCGGGAGCGGCGGCGGGCGCAGCCGGCGGAGCGGCAGAAAGCGCAGCCGCCAAAGCCTGAACGCGCCGGTCAGTTTCAGCAAGAATCGTTTTAAGCGCCCGCACACGCTCCTCTATTAACTGGGAGTCGCGGTCGGTAATCCGGTCGATTTCGTTGATAATTTGAGCGACAGCCTCGCGCGTTTCTTCCGGTATGCGGCTGGCCGAAAGCCGCCGGTTGACAGACGCGCGCAGGCAAAAAAACGTGCACACACTTATAAGAAGGGCGGCCGCCGAAAAAACATACGCCACACATTCCCTCCCTCACATACGGAGCTTTTTAAGAAGCAGCACCTTCAAGCGCTTCCCCTGCTCAAAATCGCCGTCCAAATCCAGCGCCGCTTCGCAGTCAGAAAGCGCCATAGGATAATCTTCCAAATGAAAATACACTTGCGCGCGCCGGTACAGGCAGTACACCTGGTAGGGATATATTTTCAGCGA
Organism: Spirochaetaceae bacterium; assembly: GCA_031280455.1. The sequence continues at coordinate 1,436 of JAITGR010000203.1, read as the reverse complement.
CCTGCTAAAATCCTCCGCCGCCGGCTGCCATTCTTTGAGGCACGCGCGCACAATACCACAGTAGTAGGCCGACTTGTACGACGCGGGGTCGAGCCTGAGCGAATCTTCAAAATCGACAATAGCCTGCTGGTAGAGCGCCTGCGCGAAATACGCCATACCTCGGTGTTTCAGAATTATCGCGGACACATTTTTTTCGGGATTCATCTCCAGAATAGACGAGTAGAACTGAATAGCGTCGTCGAACAAACCCCTGTTGTGCGCGTACAGCGCGTTCAGCAGCATGTCGTCAATCGAATTGGAGTCGACAGGAAGCTGGCGGACATTGGCGGTTTTTTCGGGCGGGGCGCCTTCAAACAGCCGCGAATCCATTTGCTGTTCAATTTGGTCGAAAAACTCCTGCCGGCGCTGGCCCAACTGCCCCTGAAGCTGCTTTTGGTACCGGCGAATCTCCTCAAAAATAGTGTCGGCCAGCGTGAGGCTGGCATTGACCGCGGCGAGTTTGCGTTTAAGCGGTATGTCGTACGGCGTCCATTCGGCTTTGTACACAAGCTCGTGTTCAACCTCCGCCCAGGCATCCTGCAAAATCGTCCGAATCTGAATCTCGGCTATTTCGCCCGTAAAATCGCCGCCGCTTGTCTTGCGATATTTGCCGCCGATATGCGCCGGCACCGCAACCAAGATATGCAGCGAATCGTAGCCGAACTCTTTGAATGAATACGCGCCGCCTTTTTGCTCTTTTTCCAGCACCGTAAACGTGGCGCACACCGCCTCGGTCGCCGCGTCTATGTCGTCAAGAAACGGGCAGACAACCCGGACGCCTATGGTATCATGTATCATGGGTATGTCGTGCGCGCCGTCCGCCGCCGGAAACGCATTTTTTCCGGCTTTGAGGTAGCGAATGTATTTTTTGAAGTAGCTGTCGAAACTTTTGACCCGCGCCTTTACCGTATAGTTTGAAGCAAGACCCGCGAGACAACTTTCCAGAAATTCCTCCATATCGCGGGTAATTTGCTTGCGCTGCGGATAATCCTTGTTGTAATCTTCTTTAAGACGGCTTTTATCAGGTAAAGTTAGTTCCATGGAATCATTGCTTCCTTACGGTAAGCCAGCATTAACGTAATATACCCCCCCCCAAAAAAAATGTCTAGGGGCGCAATCAGTTTTCAGTTTTCAGTTTTCAGTTTTCAGTTGTCGGTTGTCAGGAAATTTGGGCGCATTTTTGCTTCGCAAAAACCGGGCTATCCGCTCCAATTTGTCCGCTTTGCGGCCAAATTCCGCTTCTATCCCTTGCGCGGCGCAAAAATGGCCTCCTGCCATTTTTGCTTATGGAGTTTTGCATACGCAAAACTCCACACTTGGTAACCAGCCGCCATCCATGGCGGCCGCGTAATAGTTTTACCAGAAAATACCTCTATGAAACCGCTGATTAAAACAAA
>JAITGR010000146.1 GCA_031280455.1 Spirochaetaceae bacterium | reverse complement strand
GACGGCGGCCGCCCGCTCGTGCCGCCCTCCATGGACGGGCGCGCGCCGGACAAAGCGTCGCTGGTTTTTTCGGTAAAGGACGAGCCCGGCATTTTGTACGCCTGCCTTCAGGTTTTGAACAACCACGGCATCAACATGACCAAGCTCGAATCGCGCCCTATTCTGGGGCAGCCGTGGAGTTACCTGTTCTATGTTGACATTAGCGTGCCGGAAGACCACGCCGCCCTGGACAGCGCGCTGGCCGAACTGCGCCAGAAAGCGCAAACGTTGTATGTGCTGGGCATATACCGCGGCGCGGCGTAAATTACGCGGCGTTTCCCAAGGCGACTGCCATTTCGTAGAGCTTTTTTGTGGTGTTCCAGTTGCGTATCGTTACGTTTTGGTACAGCGGCGTTCCGGCAATTTTTGAAAAATAACTTTTGGTAAGCGCCGGAACAAAGCGCGTCATGTACAAAACACGCTCGCCTGATACCAGCGTGTCCACGCCCTCCCGCAGCCGCACCTCGCGCGCCGCCTCGGCTGCCGCCGCGCCGGGCTCGATAAAAAACAGAACGTCGTAGCGGTACCGTTCAGGGTCGCCGCCAAAATCCGGCGGCCTTTTTTCAACAACCTGCCGCAGCTCCTCCGCGGTAAAAACAGCGACGCGAATTTCGCAGCCGAACGCTTTTTGCAACGCCCGCTCTATGGTATCCGCGAGGCCGTCCGGCGCGGCGCTTTCAAAAAGAATGTTGCCGCTTTGTATGTATGTTTTTACCCGCGAAAATCCCAGCGCTTCAAACACGGCGCGCAGTGCGTCCATTTTGATAATGTTGTTGCCGCCGACATTTATCCCCCGCAGCAGCGCGAGATACATCGCCCCGCTGGTCTCGTAATTCGGCATATTCTTACTCATCACGCTGCCAGAGCGCGTACACGTGTATATTTTCTGTAATGACTGTATCCTGCGTTACGGCAAACACCGCATAAGCGGCGGGCATTTCGTCGTAAACTTCAAGCGCCGGAAACTGCCTTGTGTACCAGCCGCGCAGTACATATCCCGCCCTGGCCGTCTGCGGAAACACGGCGCCCAGCGGATTAGGATAGACAACATTTACCAGCGGCTCGCTGCCGTTTCCGCCGTTGGTATGAAAATAAGCCACATACCGTTCACCGATCCAGCGGGGGTACACATCCATGTCATCGGTTACGGTCATATTACGGCTAATTGTCCCGCCGTCTGCCGTGTACCATTTGCCGTCCGAGGTGTAATGCGCCCGCGCTGCTGGCTGCGGGAGCGCCACGTCCAAAATGTACACGCCGTCCCAGATGGGCGCGGCGAACAGCGTTGTCTGCAGCGGCCCGCCTTCGTACTGGTAAAAGCGAACGTGCTTCATGTCTTGTGGCAGAACACGCCAGAGTGCATACAGTGTCATATTGTGGGTAACCAGCTCGCCGCCAAAAATCTGGCCGGCGGCGGGCTTTGCCTCGTTTGCCAAAAGCGCTTCGTACTGATTAGGAAACCAGCCTTCAAACAAATAGCCGTCTTTTTCCGGCGCGTCCGGCAGCGCGCCCAGTGTCAAATTCGGGTAGGGCAGCACCTCGCTGTAATATATGCCTGCGCCTATTTCGGCGTAATAATACACCAAATACGTGTTGGGGAACCAATGCGCGTATACATTTATTTCATCTTCCTGAACCACGGTCACCGGCGTAAATTCCGTGCCGCCGGCTGGCTGGGTGTACCACTTGCCGTCCGAGGTATGGTGTTCTTTGCTGCCCGGGGACGGCAACGGCTTTTGCAATGCAAAGCCGGTATTTGCGCTGACAAACTGCTGGTCGTAAAACGGCTCGCCGGCGGTCTTGAAAAAATAAATCGTCCGCGTATACACCGGCTTTTCTTTCCACAGCGCGTACACCGTACACGACTCCGTTACAACGGTTTCCGTGGTGAGGAATTCCTCTTCCGGCACTTCCGCATCGGCAGGGAGCGGCTCGTATTTCTGGGTAACCCAGCCGGAAAAAACATACTGGCCATACGCCGGATTTAGCGCGGGGGCGGCAACCGTGCCGTTTTCGTCCGTTACGCCCCGCGTTGGAGCTTCCGCGTCCGGCCACTCCCCGCCATTGGGGTCAAACGAAACCAGAAAACGCACCACCTCTCCGCCGCCGGCAGTATCGTCCGCGGGCGGCGCAGCTACTTCCTGGCCGCACCCAAGCGCGAGAACAATCCACAAAACACCCACAACTCTGATTTTTTTCATCACTCGCCTTATCCAAAACTGTTACAATTATACATGGTTTGGCCGAAATTGTCAAACGGACGCATTGCCTAAAAAGTTTTCTAGCCGACCTATGGAAGCAATGATCAAACCACGGAAGGCACGGAAACCACGCGGAAAGAGACCGCAATTCCGTGTCCTTTCTGCGTTTTTCCGAGGTTTGTTTTACGCGATGTGCTTTCGCCATGTATGGCGCCGCCATGTATGGCGCAATCAGCGTTGTCTATAGGCCGCGCCGCGACCTACAGGCGCGCCGCGACCTACCGGTCGCGCAGCCACACACGCAGTTTTTCGACACGCGCCCGGGCGATGTTCACCTTTTTTCGCTCTTCTTCGACCAGCGCGGCGGGCGCTTTTGCGAGGAATTGCTCGTTGGCCAGCTTTGCTTCCACGGACGCGACGTAGCGCGCGTCTTTTTCGCTTTCGCGGGTAAACTTGGTTTTAAGGAACGCGATGTCGACGCTGCCGGCGACGTAAACCAGCGCCTCGAACGACTGGCCGGCCAGCAGAATCGCGCCGGCTTTATCCGCGCCGCCGTCCGAAAAAGCCAGCTCCTCCACGCCGGCAAACTGCCGGATAATCGCGCTTTGTTGTTCAAACAGCGCCCGCGCGGAGGAGGCGGCGGGGCACTGGACATGTA
>JAITGR010000118.1 GCA_031280455.1 Spirochaetaceae bacterium | reverse complement strand
AGCCCGAAATCTTGAGCGTACCGTTGCCTACCTGCACAACGCCGCCATCCTCGTCCTGCGCCCATGCGGCGGCGGTTACTACCGCGCCAATCACGAGCCCCGAAAATACTCTTCGTAATGCTCTCTTCATAAGAATACTTTCTCCTAAAATAAATCTGATGCTATCCCTCTCATACGAAAGGTTCAGAAAGTTTACATTGTGCCGTAAAAAATGTCAAGCGCCCAAAGCGCGGTGCGCCTTGGGCTTGTAGTTTGCGCTGCGCGCTAACTACAGAATGCCTAAAAAGTTTTCCTCTTTGCGGTTGCTTTTTTCGTAAGGCACCGCGCGCTCTTGACAGGGCTTGGCGGGCTTTGGTAAGGTTTTCGCATGGACAGGCTGGCTGTTGAACTAAACGCGCTGCTTTCCGAAACGGTCGCGGGGCGGCTTTTGTCGGATTTTGGCAGGCGGATTTTTTTCCCCAAAGGTATTATTTCGCAGTCGGCGGAGGCGAAGCAGCGGGCGCACCGTGCCAACGCGACAATCGGCATGGCGTGCTCCAACGGCATCCCGCTGCGGCTTTCCGGCATTGCCCGCCACTTCCCGCTTTTGTCAGAAACTGAATCGGTCGCGTACGCCCCGACTACCGGCGTTGAAGATTTGCGCGGCTTTTGGAAAGAGCAAATACTGGAAAAAAACCCGTCTTTGGCGGCGGCGGATTTCTCGACGCCGGTTATTGTTCCGGGTATTACCGCCGGTATTTCGTTTGCCGCCGAGCTTTTTGTCGATAGCGGCCAGAATGTCATTGCCAGCGCGCCGTGCTGGGATAACTACGCGCTCATTTTTGAGCAGCGGCGGGGGGCGCGGGTGCGGGGGACGGCGTTTCTTGACGAGGCGGCCGGCGCTCTGAACATTGACGCGATTGCGCGCGCGGTACGGGACGAGGCGAAATCGGGCAGTGTCCGCGTTATTCTTAACTTTCCCAACAATCCCGCCGGATACGCGCCGAGTGCCGCGGAGGCCGCCGCGCTTTCTTCGCTCTTGCTGGAGACCGCGCAGGGCGGCGCGGATGTGCTGGTTCTGTGTGATGACGCGTACTTTGGCCTTTTTTACGAAGACGATACCTGCAAGCAGTCCCTGTTCGGCAGTCTGGCGGCGGGGCATGAGCGGCTTTTGGCCGTAAAAATTGACGGCCCCACAAAAGAAGACTATGTGTGGGGGCTGCGGCTTGCGGCTCTGACCTTCGGCTGCAAGGGCTTTGCGGCTGGTCAGTACGAGGCCCTCATAAAAAAACTGGCGGGTGTTATTCGTTCATCGGTATCCTGCGCCAACACCCCGTCCCAGTATGCGTATCTGCACGCCTGCCGCGCCGAGGGAACGGAGACGCAGCGCGAAAAACAGCAGTTTTTTGAACGGCTAAAAAAGCGGTATCTGGCGGTTAAGCGCTTTATCGCCACGCACGAAGCGCCGCCGCAGCTTGTGCCGCTGCCGTTTAATTCGGGCTATTTTATGAGTTTTCGGACTATTGGCGTGGGCGCGGAGCAAATACGGACGGCGCTGCTGGAAAACTACGGTGTGGGGACTATCGCCATTAGCGAAAACTGCCTGCGGCTGGCTTTTTCCAGCCTGAACGAGGACGACATAGATGAAGTGTACAGCGCCTTGTACAAAACGGCGGCGGCTTTAGGCGGCAGCGCCTGCGGCGGCGGCGCGGGATGACAGAACGCGGGGAGGGTTTTACTTCTTCCGCCGCCGTTTTTGAGTGGCTTGGTCGCTTTGTTAATCTGGAACAGGGCGTTATGCCGCCGAGTATGCGGCCAGAGCGTATGCAGATAATCACCCGCGCCGCCGGAAATCCCGAAAAAGACATTCCCGCGATTCACATTGCCGGCTCCAAAGGCAAGGGTTCCGTTACAACGATGATAAGCGCGATTCTGGAAGAGGCCGGTTTTCGCGTGGGGCGGTACATGTCGCCTCATGTTGAAGATTACCGCGAGCGTATTACGCTGGCGGATGCGTTCTTTGACGAGGCGGTGTATGTCGCCGCGGGGAACCGTCTGCGCGAAATTGAAGCGCGGCTTGCCCGCGCGGACGGCGAAGAACACAAGGCGCTCCTGGCCGTGTCGGACGGGGGCGCGGCGGAGCCGACGTTTTTTGAACTGCTTACGTTGTACTTTTTTTTGTGCGCGCGGTTTGCAAACTGCAATGTGCTGGTTGTGGAAACCGGCATGGGCGGCAGGCTCGACCCGACGAATGTCTGCGCGACGGTGTGTTCGGTCATTACCGGCATAGAACTGGAGCATACCGATATGCTGGGCGACACGATTGCGAAAATCGCGTTTGAAAAAGCCGGTATTATCAAGAACGAAGCGCCCGTTCTGCTTGCGGCGCAGAAACATCCGGACGGCAGCGCCGCGCTGGCTGTTTTTAGAGAGACAGCCGCCGCCCGTAACGCGCCGCTTTGGTACCTGCCGGAATTTTCCGGCATCGAAAACGCGCGGGTTTCACGGGAAGGAACGCGCTGGATGCTGCGTTTTGCCCCCAACGCGCCGCCGTTTGCCGCCGCCGTCGCTCCGGCGCTTGACCTGCAGCTTGCCATCCCCGGCGCGGTACAGGCCGAAAACGCGAATATTGCCGTGTGCGCGGCGCTGGCGGCCTTTACGGGCATACGCGCAGACCACATCCGGCGGGCGCTTGCGCGGGTTGCGCCGCCGGCGCGCTTCGAGACATTGCAAACCAATCCGGCGCTGGTTGTGGACGGCGCGCACACGGCGATAAGCGCAGCGCTCTGCGCCGAAACCTGGGTTCACCTGTATGGCGAAGGCGGGCTTTTGATATTCGGCTGCGCCGCCGGTAAAGACGTACAGGCCATGGCGGATATTCTTGTGCCGAAATTCCGGCGCATCGTTATTACAAAGCCGGGTACCTATAAAATAAGCGAGCCTGAAAAAATCTACGAGGTGTTTAAACGCGCACTGGAACAAACACAACCGCCCGCCGTCTGCGAAATACAGTTTATCCCCGCGACAGACGAGGCCATCGCGTTCGCGCTTGCGGCGGCGCGCACAGAAAATCTGCCGGTGCTGGGGACGGGCTCGTTTTACATGGCCGCCGAAATCCGCTACTTTGTAAGGAAGCACCAAATTTCTTAGTGATGGGGCGCGGCGCTGGAGGCCTCACGCCGCTTCCGGCGGTACAATGGCGTTCTTGG
>JAITGR010000068.1 GCA_031280455.1 Spirochaetaceae bacterium | reverse complement strand
CTTTTAGCAACCTCGCTGATTTTATCGGTATGCGCCGGATATACCTGCTGCGCAATGTCAATGTCCGAAGGATTCGGAACTCTCTTTACTCCATCTCCTGTCATATTTTTCTCCTCATTGTAGAATTGTAGCTATAAAATTGCCCCCGTTACAACGAGGGCACACGATACATTTGCAACGCCCGGCCGGCCTACTCCGATACCCGGAGCACACCGGCACACGCCACACCTATTTTTTTACCCGAATACCGGAATCCAGAACAATCTGCCCCACATCGACACTCCGGTTCAGCGCGTACAAGTGAATACCCTGAAGGTCAGTGTTCATGTAGCGCCACAACGACTTAACCGTGTATTCCATACCAGCCTTCTTAAAGTCCGCCGCGTAACGCTTAACAAGCTCTTCGCTGGCGCCGCGGGGCGGCGTGTACTTACCGATAATAACCGCGAGGTCGGCAGGAAGCGAACAACCATTCGACACCGTCATGTTGATAATCGGGTCACGCGCCAACACCGGCATCAGCCCCATAACAAACGGCAGTGTAACACCAGCCTTGCGGCATTTTTCCACCCAGCGCTCATACGCGGGTATGTCATGGCAAAGCTGACACATTACAAACTCGGCTCCGGCATCCTGCTTGGCGCGAATAAACGCAATATCCGACGCGGGACTCACCGCGAGAATATGCGTTTCGGGGTCGCCGGCACCCGCGATACAAAGGTCGGGATAGTTTTCTTTAAGGAAAGAAATCAAAAAGTTAGCATTATTAAAAACACCACCCGTCGTCGTCATAAGGTCGCCGGTCGCGGGGTCTTTTGGGAAGTCGCCGCGCATGGCAAGCACATTTTTAAGGCCAAGCTTTTTGGTGTAATTATCCATGTGCTGCTTGATGGTGTCCTTTGTACTGCCGATACAGGTGAAATGGGTCATACAGGTAACGTCTTTTTTGACAATGTAATCGCAAATTTCAACACTTTTACCAACATTCGTCCCCCCCGCTCCATACGTGCAGCTTATGAAATCAGGACTAAACTTAAAAAGTTCGTCCAGTTCCTTCTGCAGCTTGGGAACCCCATCATCCTCTTTCGGCGGAAAGACCTCGAAAGAGAACGTCATTCGTTTTTTCAGAATGTCAGCGATTTTTTGTTGAGCCATAAATACCTCCACGCGCTCGTGCTATGAGCGAATCCCGGTTATTGCCGGGGCAATGTTTATTACCGCAGGAGCAACGCTCCCTTACAAGCGGTATGTCTATTGTATGCGGAAAACACGCTCCTGTCAAGGGCTATGCAAAACACGGCAAAGGCGAGCTGGCGCGGGTTTATGTCAGGCGGCGCGGTCATTAGACTTGTTCCAAAGCCCGGTTGGTTTCGGAACAAGTCTTGCAGTTTCTCAGGCTAAAGCCTTGCGAAATTGCATTTTAAAGCGGAAGCTGTTCTAAAACTGAAGTTTCAGAACAGCTCTATTGCAGAGACCCCTGCGGCGCGGCACCGTGAGCGGCCTGCGGGGCGGGGGCGTTTTGCTGGGCGGGGTATTCGATGCGCGCGTGGTAGTGCGCGACCTGGACGCGGACAAAGGTCTTTTTGATTATTTCAACATCCTGAAATGTCAGCTCTGAATTGGCCAGTTGGTTTGCCTCGATTTTTTTGTCGATGAGGTCGGCGATGAACTTTTCCAGGCGGGCGGCGGACGGCTTTTCCAGGGTGCGGCAGGCGGCCTCGGTAACGTCGGCGAGCATGGTTACGGCGGCTTCGCGTGTGCGGGGCGGGGCGCCCGGGTAGCAGAAATCTTCTTTATTGACGTTGCCTTCGCCTTCGCGTTTTACCGCTTCGTTATAAAACCAGGCGATGAGGCTGTTTCCGTGGTGGCAGCCGATTATTTCGATAACTTCATCGGGGAGCGAGATGGCGCGCGCTTTTTCCAGGCCGAGTTTTACATGGCTGCGTATGACGGTGGCCGAAAGCCGGGGGTTCAGTTCGTTGTGCTTGTTGTAGATGCCCTGGTTTTCCACAAAATAATCCGGCTTGTCGATTTTGCCGATGTCGTGGTAGTACGCGCCCACGCGGGCGAGCAGCGCGTTGGCGTGAATTTCGCGGCAGGCGGCTTCGGCCAGTTTTGCCACCTCCATTGAATGGCTGTAGGTGCCGGGCGCGGCGTTTTCCAGGCGGCGCAGCACCGGCGCGTCGGTGTCCAAAAGCTCAATGAGTCTGAAGGTGGTCGCCATGTGCAGCACGTTTTCCAACAGCGGCAGCGCGCCGAGTACCAGCGCGCCGGAGACCGCGCCGTTGAGCAGCGCCCAGAACAGCACCGGCGGCCACACATGCGGCGGCGCGTGCTTGACCAAGAGGCTCGCCGAAACCGCGGCGGCGTTTACCAGCGCGACGATAAAGCCGGCGACAATCAAATCCATGCGCCGCCGTGCGCCGCGGATTACCAGCGCGCCGGCGACGGCGGAGCTGACGGCGACCAGGTAGGCGTGTACGTCGATGCCGCGCAGGACGAACACGCAGAACGGGATGGCCAGCGACATGGTCATCGCAAGGCGTGTGTCTATCAGTATGGAAATGAGCATGACGGCAAGGGCGGTCGGCAGCATCACCGCGTTGGGCAGAAAGCCGTCGCAGAATGTCAGCTTTGCGGCAAACGCGCAGATAACAAAGTACAAAAGCATCAGCGCCGAAAGCACGTATACTTCGGTATCCGACAGTTTCCTGCCGCTTATCTGCCGCGAACACAGACAAATGATGATGCCGTACAGCAGGATAAGCACAATCAGCCGGCCTGAAAATTCCGCGGGAGCGCCGATCGACCGCCTGAGCACGGTTACGGCGCACACGAGGAAGGTGCCGAAGGTAACGGCGGCTTGCTGCGGCGGCAGGCCGAGCGCCTTTATCTGTTTGATAATCCCCACGCGCATTCCGGCGTTTTTGCCTGCGCGTTTATTTTTTTTCATGAACATACTCCGTGCGCTTATCGTTTTCGTAAGCGTCTATAATTTTTTTTACCAGCGGGTTGCGGACAACATCGGCGGTATTCAAGTACGAAAAATACACCCCTTCAACCTGTTGAAG
>JAITGR010000242.1 GCA_031280455.1 Spirochaetaceae bacterium | reverse complement strand
CCGCCCACAGATAATGGGCTTTGAAAAGTGCCACCGCCGCAAGGCCGGCATCGGTTACGATAAAGTCGATGTTTCCGATATTGGGGTCGTAGGCGAACCGCGCCTTGTCAAAATAATCGGCAAAAACATGGGCTTTTAGGGTTTCTTCCTTTTGAATATCCAGATAGTTCGCCATGACCCCAGTGTAGCGCCTCCGGTTTGTTTGGGCAATATCACGCGAATTCTCCCCGCGCTGGTGGAACAGTGCGCCGCGCTGCTTTCCATGCTCAAGGCGCTGTAAGCGCGGGCTGGCCGCGAAAACCGGCGCGGAGCGCAAGCCCCTGTAATCGCAGGCGCAAAAACGGCAAAGCCGTTTTTGCAAGCTCAAAACCGGTACACCGGTTTTGAGCACTTGACTTTTTTTTGGTTTTTATGTGTAATACGAATGTCGCGCGGCGGGAACCGGTGATGTACGATCAGTGTACGCCGGCTGGCGTGTGCCGCGTTTCACGGTACAACTAAAGGAGTTATCGGTATGGCAGATTTTTTTGTGGGAAATAAAGAATACTTTCCCGGAATAGGCAAAATCCCTTACGAGGGGAGCGGGTCTAAAAATCCGCTCGCGTTTAAGTATTACGACGCGGAAAAGACGGTCGCGGGCAAAAAAATGAAGGAACACCTTCGGTTTGCCGTGGCGTACTGGCACAGTTTTTGCGGCGACGGGGCTGACCCGTTTGGCGCGGCGACGCATCTGTTCCCGTGGAACAGCACGAATGACCCGGTACAGAACGCCATCAACAAAACGGACGCGGCGTTTGAGTTTATTACCAAAATAGGCGCGCCGTACTACGCCTGGCACGACCGCGATATAGCGCCGGAGGGCAAAGACCCGGGCGATTCGGCTAAAATTCTGGAAAAAGTGGTAGACGAGCTTGCCAAAAAGCAGGCGGCTACCGGCGTTAAACTCCTGTGGGGGACGGCGAACGCGTTTTCTTCTCCGCGCTTTATGAACGGCGCGGCCACCAATCCCGATTTTGCCGTTGTAGCCCACGCCGCGAACCAGGTAAAACACGCCATAGACGCGACGATAAAGCTGGGCGGCGAAGGCTATACCTTCTGGGGCGGGCGCGAAGGCTACATGTCGCTTTTGAACACGAATATGAAGCGCGAAAAAGAACACCTGGCCATGCTGCTCTCGATAGCCCGCGACTATGGCCGCAAACAGGGGTTTAAGGGCTGTTTTTACATAGAGCCCAAGCCCATGGAGCCGACCAAGCACCAGTACGATTTTGACAGCGAGACCGTTATCGGGTTTTTGCGCGCGCACGGTTTGGACAAGGACTTCAAACTGAATATCGAGGCGAACCACGCCGAGCTTGCCGGCCACGACTTTGTGCACGAGCTTGCCGTGTGCGTGGACAACGGCATGCTGGGCTCGGTGGACGCTAACCGCGGTGAGCCGCGCAACGGCTGGGACACCGACCAGTTTCCCTTCAGCGTGTACGAGACAACGCTTGCCATGCTGGAAGTGCTGCGCATGGGCGGGTTTAAGACCGGCGGCCTTAACTTCGACGCCAAAATACGGCGTAATTCGATTGAACGCGATGATTTGTTCGTGGCGCATATCGGCGGCATGGACGCTTTCGCCTACGGGCTTATCAAGGCGGACGCGCTGATTCGGGACGGCAGAATCGCCGAGCTCAACAAAAAGCGCTACGCCTCGTTTGACACAGGGGACGGCGCGAAGTTCGAGCGCGGCGAACTGCCGCTTGAAGCGCTGGCCGGCCTTGCCGGGGATTACGGCACAGCGGGCTGGACGAGCGGCAGGCAGGAGCTGTACGAGAACATTCTGCAAAACGTGGTTCTCAATCCATAGGGCAGGCTGTTGTATAGTAGGGGCGCATTTTTGGCTGCCTGCGGCAGCCAAAAACCGCGCTTTCCGCTCCAATCTTTTTGCTTTGCAAAAAGTATTTCTGCTTCAATCGCTTGCGCGGTTGGGTGTGTGTTAATTGAGCCTGTCCCAAAATTGCAATTTTGGGATAGCAACCTTGGTTTTGAGTGGAGAAACGGCTGTTAAGCCGTTTCTCCAAGAGCCTGTCCCAAAAATAACCGATTTTTGGGACAGGCTCAATTGGCCGGCTCATTCGGGCGGCATTAGGCAATGCTGATTAAATCGAATCTAATCAGCATTGCCCTTTGTAATTGCTTCGCCATGTTTTACATGGCGCTTTCATTACGCAATTACGGGTAAGAAGCGTTGGTTAAATGCTCGTTGGCATTTAACCAACGCTTCCCTTACGGTATGAAACATCGCGTAGCGGTGTAATTTTTGAGCCTGTCCCAAAACTAGGGGTAGGCTCTTATATCCGTGCTTAAAAGGCACGGATTTGGAGGAAGTATGAGGAAGTTTTTAATTTTGGCCGCGGCGCTTGTCGTGTCCGCATCGCTGGCAATGACCGGCTGCGCCAAAAAGAAAACAGATGACGGGAAGTTCAAGGTAGGCGTTTCGATGCCGACCAAGAGTCTTCAGCGGTGGAATCAGGATGGCGCGAACATGAAAGGCCAGCTTGAGGCGGCGGGATACGCGGTTGACCTGCAATACGGCGGGGAAAACGAGATTCCGGTTCAGGTAGCCCAGATTGAAAACATGATTCAGGGCGGGTGCAAGGCGCTGGTTATCGCCGCCATAGACGGCAGCGCGCTGACCAACGTACTGAAAGCGGCCAAAGAAAAAGGCGTCGCGGTTATAGCCTATGACCGGCTTATTATGAACAGCGACGCGGTTTCGTACTACGCGACGTTCGACAACTACAAAGTGGGGCAGTTTCAGGGGCAGTTTATCGCCGATAAGCTGGGGCTTCCCGCCGCGAGCGGCCCGTATAACATCGAGCTGTTTACCGGCGCGCCGGACGACAACAACGTCAACTTCTTTTTTGGCGGCGCCATGGACGTGCTGACGCCCTACATTGACGCGGGCAAACTGAAGGTGCTTTCTGGCCAGACTTCGAAGGCGCAGTGCGCGACCCAAAACTGGAGCACCGAAGAATCGCAGAAGCGCATGGAAAACCTGATTACTTCGCAGAAGTACGGCCCGAACGGCACACAGCTTGCCGCGGTGCTTTCGTCCAACGACTCGGTTGCCAACGGGATAACCAACGCGCTGGTGGGCGCGGGCTACAACAAGGACAATTTTCCGGTGCTTACCGGCCAGGACTGCGACCTGCCGTCGGTAAAAAATATGCTTGCCGGCCTTCAGACCATGTCCGTATTTAAGGACACGCGCTCGCTCGCCTCGCAGGTGGTTAAAATGCTTACCGCGATTGCGAACGGCCAGACTCCTGAAGTAAACGACACAAAGACGTACGACAACGGTACGGGGATTGTCCCGTCGTATCTGCTGCCGCCTATTGTCGTTACGCTGGAAAACTACAAAGAGGCGCTGCTGGATTCGGGCTACTATAAGCCGGAGCAGATTCAGTAAAGCGGAGCAAAACGGCTTTGCCGTTTTGCTTTTGGAGTTGTGCGTAGCGCAACTCCAAGCCCACCCGCATAGCGGGTGGGCAGGATGCGCCGCCATGGATGGCGGCTGGTTACCAAGTGTGGAGTTTGGCTTTGCCAAAGTCCATGCCGAAACTCCGCATGGATGCGCCGCCATGGACGGCGGCTGGTTACCAAGTGTGGAGTTTGGCTTTGCCAAACTCCAGAAGCAAAAATGGCATGGATGCCATTTTTGCGCCGCGCAAGCGATAGCAGCGGAAATACTTTTTGCCGGAGGCAAAAAGATTGGAGCGGATAGCGCGGTTTTTGCGGAGCAAAAATGCGCCCAAAATGTAAAACGGACAACCGGCAACTGATAACTGATTACGAGGAGGCAGTATGGCTGAATACCTCTTGGAGATGCGTAATATCTCGAAGGAATTTTCCGGAGTGTACGCGCTCAAAGACGTGAATCTTACGATAAAAGAAGGCGAAATACACGCGCTGGTAGGCGAAAACGGCGCGGGCAAATCAACACTGATGAACGTCTTAAGCGGCGTTTA
>JAITGR010000236.1 GCA_031280455.1 Spirochaetaceae bacterium | reverse complement strand
AAACAGGCGCGCAGGGCAACCTCGGTTTTGCCGTAGCCAACATCGCCGCAGACAAGCCGGTCCATGGGGGCGGGCGATTCCATGTCCGCCTTTATCTCCGCGGCGCAGCGCAGCTGGTCGGCTGTTTCGTCGTACGGAAAGTTCGCCTCGAACATGGCTTGCCACTCGGTGTCCGGCGGAAAGGCAAACCCCGCCGATGCCTTGCGCTTTGAATACAGCGCGATGAGTTTTTGCGCCAGCTCTTCGGCAGCTTTGCGGGCGCGTTCCTTCCGCGCCGTCCAGCTTTTGGAGCCAAGCGTGTCCAGTTTCGGCGCGTCCCCCTCGTTGCCAATGTAGCGCTGGATTAGATTCACCTGCTCAATCGGGACAAAGACCGTCTCGTCTTCGGCATAGAGCAGTTTGATGTAGTCGCGCTCGTTGCCCAGCGCCGTTATCCGGTCTATGCCCTGAAAAATGCCTATGCCGTAGTTGATGTGCACCACGTAATCGCCCGGGTTCAGTTCGACAAACGTGTCTATCGCAATGCTGCGGGCGGTGGCAAGGCTGGCCGGCTTTTTGCCGCGCCGTCCCAGGATTTCGTCTTCGGTTATCAGCATGAAGCGGCTTTCCGGCAGCGAGAAGCCCTGGGAGAGCGCGAGCGTCTCGACCGAAAAGTGATCGTCCTCCTCGCAGGGGCGCAGTATTGAACGCAGCCGTTCCGCCTGCGCGTCTGTTTCCGCCGCGACGCAAATGTCCCAGCCAAGTGTTTTGTGTTTTTCGATTTCTTCTTTTAGAAGGTTGATGTTCCCCAAAAACGCCGTGATGCTGTCTGCCGCAATGTCGCAGCAGCCGTCGCCGGTGCGTATTTCAGGCGGCGGCCCGCCGATTTCCTGGGGGCGGCGGCTTAACGAAACGGCGTTCCGGCAGCGCGCGGCGCTCGTGGTCCAGTTGAAAAAAAGCCGTTCAGGCGGCGGCGCGGGGCGGGTCTGGAGGGCTTGCTCGTACAAGTTGGCCGCCTCGCGCTCCAGCGCCTCCTCGGCAAAATCGAGCCGCTGCCGGTCGGTGAATATGACGGCGGCCTCCCCGCCGGAGGCGGACGGGCTAAAGTAGTCCGAAAGCGCGGTGGCGGCATCGAACGCGAACGGAAACAGCTCTTCTTCGCCGGTAATCCGTTTGTGGGTAATGAGTGTTTCGATGACGCGGGCGGCCTTTCCTCCGGCGTATTCGCGAAAGTCGCGCAAGTGGAGTTCCAGGGTTTCAATCCGCGCGTCTGTCCACAGCACTTCTTTGAGCGGGTGAACGATAAGGCCGTCAACGGCTTCTTTGCCGCTCTGGTCGTCGGGGTCAAAGCGTTTTATCGATGCAACGGTGTCGTAATCGAACAGGACGCGGTACGCAAACTGGTCGTCGGGCGGGTAGATGTCCAGCACTTCGCCGCGCAGGGCGAACTCGCCGGTAAGCTGAACCCGCCCAACCCGCCGCCAGCCCCAGAGGGTAAGGCGCGCCGCTGTTTTCTGGGGGTCAATGCCGCCGCCGCTTTGTATGTGCAGCAGATTTTCGAGTACGGCTTCCGGCGGCGGCACCGGCGAAAGAAAGGCGCGCTGGCTGGTAACGACAAGCGGCGGGCTGCCGCCGTCCCCGGCAGCGGCCAGGCAGGCGAGGAGGCGCGCGCGGCGGGCAAAAACCGGCGACGCGGGGCTTAAAATGTGGTAGGGCGCCGCACCCCACCAGGGGAAAAGGTGCGCGGTAAGGCCTGCTGTCTGGAAATCCCGCATAAGTGCGGCGGCATCCCGCTCGGAAGGAGCTACGACAAGCGCGGGCCCGGCGCTTTTTTTGACGACACGGCTTGCGATAAGCGCCTGCAGCGCGCCTTCCGCTCCGTCGATAAAAACCGCGCCGCGCCGTGCGTCTTCCAGCACGGTGGCGAGCCCGGGTTGTTGGCTGATTATTGAAAAAAGGCGTTCCAAAGCGCGCATATCATTCCAAAGGCATGCGGCGGGCGGATTGGCGCAAGGGTTGCGAGCGGCCGCCGCCGCGCTGGCGGCGGTACACTCGGGCTTACGGCGCTACAGGCACGCGGACAATGACAATGCCGCCCGCGCCCGCAACGCCGTTGGTGCTGGCATCGGAGCGTTTACTACCGCCGCAGCCGGTGTTAGCCTGCGGCGCGGTGTTTGCGGGCGTTATAATCCCGCTCCCGTTGTAGCCGTATTTCACTTCCTTACCCGAGTACAGGAATATTCCGGCACCGGCACCGTGCGACTGGGCACTGCCGTCCCAGCCGTCCTGATAGTGGGATTCCCCGCCCACACCGCCTGCGGCGGTGAGCGTGTGCTCCGTATGGTCGTTGCTGGCTATCGAGGAAGCACCCCCCACGCCGCCGTTCTGATTGCCGCCTGCCGAGGCGCTTCCGCCGATGCCACCCACGCCGGCAGCAATCGTGTACGAACCGCTCATCCGCCACAGCGCGGACGCCACTGCGCCGCCGCCGCCGCCCTGCCCCCGTGTGCTGGAACCAGCGGCACCGCCGCCGCCGCCGCCGCCGCCGGCGATAAAGACTTCGGCATCAACATCGGCGCTTTCGGGAACGGTAAGCGTGTGGCTTCCGCCGCTCGTAAAGAGATATGCCTCGTACCATTTTTTCTCTTCAGGTACAAAATACACGCGAACTTCGCCGCCGCTGCTTGCCGTAAAACGGGTGTTTGACACGTTCCGGCGCGCTACCGCCAGGGTATAGGTTTTTGAGTCAACCATATCCCCTGCGGTCGCCGTTACGGTTATCTTTCCCGGACTCGCGCCGCTCCCCGGCGAAACCGTGTTGCTAAATACCGTTTCGGCCATTGTTACGGAATCGAACGCGCCGGTGCCGGAGTAGGTAAACGACACGCCGGGCGCGGGATATTTAGGCTGTAATTTTATTTTGTACGGCTGGTACACTCCCCGCGACGAGTACGGTAGCATGATGCTCATCGAACTCGATTCTGAAGGGGATGAAAAAACATACGGATAGGCGGAAAAATCGTCGCCCCGCGCGGTAATCGACGAAAGTTCCGCGCTGGGAGCCTTGGTAATAACAACGGTGTATTTTTCCTTGGTAATGCCGTCCTGCGCGATAACGACAAGGTTTACTGTTGTAACACCAGCCGGCAAGGGCAGCAAGGTTCTGCTCCCTTCAATCGTTATCTCGGTGGTGGCGTCCGCGTGCCCTGTCTTGTACGAAAACGTCAGATTTTCCACTTCGGGGCCGGCCGTCATGGTGTACGCGAAGGTATCCGGCCTAAATGGCTCGTTCGTGCTCAATTCGCTGTTTGCGTCCAAACCCTGGGACACATTCCCCATAACCGCTTTAAGCGACAAAAGCCGCGCGTCCCTGCTGATTGTCCGCGTAAAATTATAGTCGACAACGACCGGAAAATCGGGCATAACAAACGTGTACGTGTTCGGTGCCGTTTTGACCGTTTCCACGGTTACAAATCCGCTGTCTTCGGCCTCCTCTCCGTCCGCTTCCTCATCCGGTGCGTCTTCACCTTCGGCCAGTTCCGATGCGGCGGGAGCCGGCACGTTCGCCTGGTTCACCGTGAGCGCGCTCAAAAACCACATTGTGTCGTCGGCAGTCGTCGTTGGCGTAAGCGAAAGCGTAACCGTTTGCAGCGGGTACGCGATGGCCGGCTTGGCGACAACGGTGCCGCCATCGGCTTTATTGACGGTAACGGTGCGTTTTTGCATGATAAACGGCAGGGTAACCGTGCTGGCATTCCACACTTCAAACGTGTACGGGAACGTGGAAACAGTCCGCAAATCCACCTTTACCACGCCAAGATACGGCTCTGCGGCCGGAGCGATAGAAAATGTTACAGTATCGCCCCGCTTCGCCTTGAATTTGCTTTTCCCTTCTGTCGTAGTAAGCGTAACCGCCGTGCTGTTCAATTTGACGGCTACAAACGATAGCGCGTCTGCCGGCGTAATGTTGAACGTTACCACAACGCCCGGGTCGACGACCTCCTGCTCTTCCTGGCCGCCCTTCCCCGTCCCCGACTTATCGCTCGGCGCGGGAGCCACGTCAAAACAGCCGCTTAACGTACCTAAAAAAACTGCCGCCCAAAGCGCGGTAAAAAAACGCCCGCGAGATGTACGCAGTATCTGAAAAGCGCCTTTCAAAAAAACCGACGTTGTGCTATTATTCTGCTTCATAGAAACCTCTCCAAAATAAGGAAAACAACCTCATCATGCTTCACCGCGTAAAATAACGCTTTCCCGCCTCAAAGTCAAGTCGGTCGGCCTGGGCGCGTTGCCGCAGGCGGCGGGGGCGAGGCCGCCTACCCGCGAACAAGCGAAAATCGCGCCCAGCGCGATTTTCTACCACAGCGGAATTGAGCGCAAAGCGCCCAATTCCGCCCCCGCAAAAAGCC
>JAITGR010000227.1 GCA_031280455.1 Spirochaetaceae bacterium | reverse complement strand
TGTATTTATGAATTTTGTTGTACTTGGTACATTATATTTTAATTTTTCATTTGCGTATTTTATTGCTTTCTATACAGTAATTATAAGTATTGGCAATACTTTTTCACACATACTATTGACAATCAAACAAAAGGGAAAACTTGGATACGGTTTTCCTTCAAGCGTTCCCTTTGGAATTAGTGGATTGGTTTTATTAATAATGTTACTTAAATATTTAATTTTGAAATAATATGCGATGAAAGGCAGTACAAAATATGTTTATATAATTTTATAAAAATTATAAATAGAAAATAATAATGCAATAAATATTATGGTAAAGTCGGCACTTCGCATAACAGGACTGTTTACGCGCCCCAGCTTTGCTGGGGACGCCGCCCAAACGTCATATACAGCCGGAACGTTAGTTGTCAGTCTTTCCTCCGGTATATCGGAGCGCGCAAGACGCTCTGGATTACTCCGAAATACCGGCTAAAACCTGACAACCGACTACTGACACCTGAACGCATCGCATATCTCGCCGGCGGCGTGGCGGCCATCGGCGAGGGCGCGGACTATGAGGCTTGCCCCGCTGCGGGAATCCCCCGCGGCCCACACCTTGCTGTTTGACGTTCTGCAATGACCGTCCGTTTTAATGTTGCCCCGCTCGTCTTTTTCCAGCGCCATGTCCGCGACAAGGCCGTCCTGCACAACGTGCGTAAAACCCATGGCCAGCACAACAAGGCCGGTTTCCAACTCAAAGTCAGAGCCGGCGGCTTCCGTCATGGCTGGCCGCCCGCCGGCGCCCTCCCACGCGACCTCGCACAGCCGCGTGTGCGTAACGGCGCCGTTCTCGCCGCAAAACGCCTTGGTGTTCACGCCCCACAGCCGCCGGCAGCCCTCTTCGTGCGACGACGTCGTCTTAAAAAGGCCGGCCCAGAGCGGCCATGGCTGGGACGCCGGCCTGGTATCCGGCGGGCGCGGCAGAAGCTCGATTTGCGTTACTTCCAGCGCCCCCTGCCTGCGGGCGGTACCCACGCAGTCCGATCCTGTGTCGCCGCCGCCTATCACCAGCACTTTGCGCCCACAGGCGGAAAGCGGCTCGCCTTCGGGATTTTCGCCGGAAAGCAGGCGGTTCTGCGCGGAAAGGTAGTCCAGCGCCTGATAGACCCCGCCCAGCTCGCGGCCAGGCACCGCCAAATCGCGCGCTTCCCGCGCACCTATGGCCAGAAGCACCGCGTCAAAACTATCCAGCAACTCCCGCGCGGGAAGCACCTGCGCGCCGCCGCCTGATGTCCCAAAAGCGAAACGCCCGCCGCCTATGCGCGTATTCGTCTTGAACACGACCCCTTCCGCCTCCATAAGCGCAATCCGGCGGTCGATAATGTGTTTTTCCAGCTTAAAAAAAGGAATACCGTAGCGCAGGTAGCCGCCGGCCTGCTTATCGCCTTCAAAGACCGTTACGGAAAATCCCGCGCGGTTAAGGTAGTAAGCCGCGGACAGCCCCGCCGGGCCGGAGCCGACAACGGCGGCTTTTTTGCCGTTGCGCCGCGCGGGAAGGCGCGGAGTAACCAGGCCGCGTTCAAAAGCGCGCTCTATCACCGCAAGCTCGTTCTGGCGGCAGGTAACAGCCTCGTCATTCGCGCCCAGCACACAGCTCGCCTCGCAAAGCGCGGGACACAACCGGCCGGTAAACTCGGAAAACGGGCCAGTCTCCTGGAGCAGCGCCCACGCGCCGTCCCAGTTGCCGCGGTACAGCCTGTCCTGATATTCGGGCATACAGTTACCCAGCGGACACGCCCAGTGACAGAACGGCACGCCGCAATCCATGCACCTGCTCGCCTGCGCCCTGCGCTCATCATCGGGCAGGCGCTCTTCAACTTCGTTGTAATCTTTAATGCGCTCGGACACCGGCCGGTAATGCGCCGTTTTCCGCTTGTACTTCAAAAAACCTTTCGGGTCAGCCATGCCGCAAGCATACCAGAAAACGGCGCTCCCTGGTAGAGGCCGCATTGCTTCTCTCCCTCCAAAAAAAACGCTATAGTAGCACTATGAGACTGTGCATATTGGCTGCGCGCCTGTGGGCGCGCCTGTGGGCGGTTGAATTCATTTTGAGGAGTTTTAGTATGGAACTATTAGCGCGGAAATGGGGGGGCAGGTGCCGCAGATGGGCGGCTGTGCTTGCCGCGGGCTGCCTTTTGTGGCAGGCGTGTGTTGAAGGCAAGGCGATACTCGACAAGCCGGAGTCTGGCGGCGGCGGGGAGGATGAGCCGCTGGTCCAAAGTACGCGGCTTACCGGCGCGGTCTTTATCGAAGGGGTGGCAAAGGCGGGCGAGACGCTCACCGCCAATACCAGCCGCCTGGACGGCTCAGGCGAAATATTCTACACGTGGAAACGCGGCGAGACGCTCTTTGCCAGCGGCCTCGCTATTGACGGCGCGGCGCAGACGGCGTACACGTTGACCGAAGCGGACAACGGCGCGTACATACAGGTTGTCGTCAGCCGCGCCGGCTGGGATGGCAGCATTGCCAGCGACCCGCTGGGCGCGGTCGGCAGCCCGCCGCTTACCGGCACGGTAAGTCTGCGCGGCGAAGTGGAAGCCGGCCACGCGCTCACCGCGGACACCTCCAACCTGGATGGCGAGGGCGAGATCACGTATGTATGGAAGCGCGGCACAACAGCGGGCACAATTTTCACCCTGATAGAAGGGGCGGACGGGGAGACCTACACGCTGGGCGACGGCGACAAAAGCAAGTACCTTGCCGCCAGCGTCAGCCGCGCGGGATACTCCGGCTGGATAACCAGCGCTGCGTCCGGCAAGGTACCCGGCGAAGCGTCTGCCGGTCCCGGCAGCCCCCAAGACCCCGGCGGCGGGCATAACGGCCCGGGCGACTCGCCGGAAGAAAGCCTCACCCTGGAAGGCGCGGCGTATATTGACGGCCAGCCCGTTGTCGGGCGCACGTTGCATGTAAACACGGACAGTTTGAGCGGTGCCGGAGCGCTCGCCTTTGTCTGGACGCGGGCAGAGGACGAGGACGAAGTGGGCGAGCCAATTGCCGGCGCGACCGGCGTGGACTATGTGGTAACAACGGCGGACGGCGACAAGTACCTGGCGGCCGTGGTAACGCGCGCCGGAAAGAACGGCAGCATGGAGACCCCGGCGCTCTGGGTACGCAAACCCGGCATGACGCAGGAAGCGCGGATTGACGGCGAAGCACTGATATACAAAACGCTTACGGTAAACACAGACGGCATAACCGGCGGCGGCAACTTTAGCTATGTGTGGAAGCGCGGCGACAAGCCGGACGCGATAAACACAGCGATAGCCGGCGCGGACGGCGCTGCCTACCGCCTTACACCGGCGGACTGGGGCAAATACATTGCCGTAACGGTAAGCGCGCCAGAGTTTGACGATACGATTACCACCCCGCCCGCCGGAAAAGTGGCGGACATGATGGACAGGTGGACGGCGTTGGGCAACTCCGGCTTTGGCAATTTTATAATCTACGACGTAATCTACGGCGTGGGCACCGCCGGCGGGCGTTTTTTGGCGTGCGGCGAAGGCGGAAAAATGGCGTGGAGCGTGGACGGCGTTACATGGACACCAGTCGCCAACTCCGCGTTCGGCTCGAACCTCATTTACCGCGTGTGCCTTGGCAAAACGCCGGAGGGGAAACCGCTGTTTGTCGCCGGAGGGGAAGCCGGCAAAATGGCTGTTTCCGAAGACGGCGAGACGTGGAAGGCAGTTAATTCCAAACTGCCGAACGGTAAATACGACAACGTTGACGGCATTGCCTTTGGTGAGGTAAACGGTACAGAGATGTTTATCGCAGGCAGCAGTTACAGCAGTTTGATTGGCGGCGGCAACGGCGGCATGACGAGCTCGACGGACGGCGTTACCTGGTCCAGTATTAACGGAGGAGGAAACTTCATATCCTCCCTTTGCTACGCCAAACCTGCCGGTACCGGAACCTTCCTCACCAGCGGCGCGGAAAACTCCGACTGGAGCCCCGCTATCTGGCGCTTTGCCACCGGCAGTTTTGGCTGGAGCAGAACCTACAGCGGCCCAAAATATGTGAGCGGTGTTAAATCTATCGGCTGGGGAGAAATTAACGGCGAAGGCTTGTTTGTAGCCGGCGGGTTTGAGTCCAACAAAAATCCTCTCGTGCTGTATTCCAAAGACGGTATAAAATGGACGCGCGCGACAAGCATGGCATATTCTGGCGACACGGGGATTACGTTTGTTGCCTACGGCATGGTCGCCGGCGGGGGACGGTTTGTCAATATTGATTCCGTCAGCGGGCGCATGGCGTACTCTCTGGATGCGGCCAACTGGCGGCAGGTTGCCGCGACCGGCATCCCCAGCGGCGACAGCGCCATTAAGGCCGTTGCCTATGGCAGCCCCGTCGTCGGTACCGACGTGTTCGTGGCCGTTGGCAAAGCAGGCAAAATGTCCTATACAAAGTTCACCGCCGATTAAGCGGATTTCGGGCCATAGCCGGTATACCGGAGTGTACCCGGCAAACTGGTTTTTGGCGCGAAGCGCCTTGCTTTTTCGTATCGCCATCCATGGCGAAAGCGCATCGCGTAAAACAAACCACGGAAAGACGCGGAAATGACCCGGAATTGCGGTCTCTTTCCGCGTGGTTTCCGTGCATTCCGTGGTTTAATCGGCGCTTCCCCCGGCGGGCAAAAATGCGCCCGGAATTGCGAACGCTTAAAAACTTGACGGTTTTATGTGCTGTGCGTTACAATAGACTGTTCAGTAATCCGGTTGGTTTCCGAACAAGTCTATTGTGTCTGCCGTTTTGAAAAAACAGGTGAAGGAGTTACAATGTCTATACATATAGCCGCGAAAAATGGTGATATTGCGCCGCTGGTGCTGCTGCCGGGCGACCCGCTGCGCGCAAAGTTTATAGCGGAAAATTTTCTGGAGGACGCACGCTGTTATAATACAGTGCGTAATATGTTCGGGTTTACCGGCCGCTACAAGGGTGAGCGGGTTTCGGTGCAGGGGACGGGTATGGGGGTGCCTTCGCTTTCTATATATGTTACCGAATTATTTGTTGATTATGGTATACAGAAAGCTATACGCATCGGTACGGCGGGTTCGGTGCAGGCTGATGTAAAAATGCGCGAGCTCGTCCTGGCAACGAGTGCCTGTACTGACTCCGGCGCGAATACGCTGCGTTTTGGCGGGAAAAGTTTTGCGCCGGCGGCTGATTTCGCGCTGCTGCACAAGGCGTATCATCTTGCTGAAGAGCGCGGCATTAAGGCGCGGCCTGGTTCCGTGTTTACGAGTGATGTTTTTTACAATGACCACGATGATGCCTGGAAGCTCTGGGCGCGCTTTGGTGTGCTGGCTATCGATATGGAAACGGCGGAGTTGTACACGCTGGCGGCCAAGCATGGCCGCCAGGCGCTTTCTATTCTGACGATAAGCGACAGTATTCTTACCGGTGAATCGACGACGAGCGAGGAGCGGGAAACGAGTTTTGCCAACATGATGGAAGTTGCGCTGGAAACGATTTTATGAAGCGTATGGAATGTGTCCGCAAAGTGCTGCTGGGGGGGGGGCTCGCGCTTGCCGGTGTGCTGGTTGCAGGCTGTGGAAAGCGGGTGGACGCAGCATTTCCTTTTATAGATGCGGAGGGCAAGGCGCTCGTGTTGATGACGCGGGCAAAAAACGCTGCCGCCGGCGGTATAGCGCTGGGTAAAGCGGCAGATTTTGAGTATAGTCTGGAAAGTCCCGCCGCCGTGCCAAAGAATATGTCGCTGGAAATAACCTACAACATTGAAGGCATGGCGGGAGGCGGCGTTATCGATGCGGAGAGCAAACACGCTATTGTCGTGAGTGCGCGCGAAGAAGACGGGGGCGCGAAGGGCGCGTCGTGGATACTGCCGCTCGATTTTTCTTTTGTGAATGTCGCCGCCCCCCCCCCCCCTGTTCTGCGCTATCGCATTCCTGTCAACAACTCGTCCATAAAAAGCATTCACATAAAAGCGCGCGCCGCAAAGAAAAACGGCATGGCGGCGCGGATACAAGCCCTGCGTCTTGTGCCGCGGACGTTTGGGTTTTCGCGCTACGACGGCGGGCTTGAGCTTTCGCCGTTTGTAACGAATGAGCAGGGTTACACTGTATCGGTACCCGAAGCATACCGGCACTCAGGCCGTACGCAGGTATTTACCGCCGGTCTTGCCGCGGGGGATGTTGTCCGCTGCGATGCGCGCGGGTTTGAGTATGTTGGAACTGAAGCTGCCGGCATTAGTATTCCGTCCGCGTTCATCGGTACCAATCCGTATCCGGTTACCAGCACCGGCGATCCGCGGGCTTTGCTGGTAAGTGAATCGCACCCGCTCCGCTTTCCGGTAGAGCCGCGGACTGCCGACCCGTACTTTGTGTTGTATTTTCCGCAGGTATCCTGGCGCGACGAGCGCTACGAACTATTTCGCTGGGAACGCTTTCCGTCCATACTGATTTTTGATTTTGCCACGCTCGCCGTGCAGGATGCCATGCTGAAGCGGCTGGCGTTTTTTGCCGAAAAAAAAGGCTTTCGCGGACGCCTGGCGCGTGATGCGGAGATTGAGGAGCTGCACGGCTGGAACGCGCACGACTACAGCGCCGAAACGCTGGCGGCGTTTTTCAATCTGGTAAAGAAACAAAATTTTCCTATTCATAAAGAGGAAGAAGAACTGCGGCACATACTGCTTGCCAACAACGTCATACGCGAAACCGAAAACGGTCAAAGTGTCGCCGCGGGGGAAGGCGCGATTATATCAATAACACGAGAATCAAACGAGTATTTACGGATTTTATTCATGGCGCACGAAGGGTTTCACGGCATATTTTTTATCGACAAAGATTTTAGAGATTTCTGCGCGGAACGCTGGAAAAACCTGCCCCGCGCGGCAAAAAACGTCATGCAGTCC
>JAITGR010000163.1 GCA_031280455.1 Spirochaetaceae bacterium | reverse complement strand
GACAAAAGGCGGGTGTATTCCCTGCCGCCGTCGTTCTGGGCGGCCAGGCGGGCGGCGATAAAAAAACAGATGATGCCGGAAGAAACGCGCCGCATAGCCGTCAGTCAACCTCAACAACTGTGTGGGGAACTGGCGTTCCGGCGGCGTGAAAATCCCGACGCACGGCGCGGTCCGCTTTTTCGCCGCGCCGGACAATCACGCCGTTGCCGTCCCGCGCGACCGCTTCGACCTGCCAAATGTACTCGCCGCCGGGAAGCGCCTGTATGTCGAAGAGCACATACCTGGTTTCTGAAAGCGGCGCTTCCACAACGGCATTATTGCCGTCCGCCGGCTTTAGGCTGAACACGTAATCCGTCGCTTCGGCAACCGCTTCCCAGGTGAATTCGATGCGGCGGCGGGCAAGCCAGTCGGCCACGCCCACCGTAGCTCCGACTAACGGCGCGCCAAGCGAAGCCGGCGGCAGCGCGGCGACCGGCGGCGGCGCGGGGGGAAGGGAGGGCGCTTTCCGGGGCGCGGCAGCCCCGGGCGACGGTGTCGCCGCCGGCGGCGCGGACACGGCCAGGGGCACAGCCGCCGTAGGCACAGCCGCCGTAGGCAGTGTCGCGGCAATAGCCGCGGCGAAAAACGCGGACGGGGGAGGCGGCGCGGTGTCTGTAATGACAAAGTTCCACGGCGCGGAGGCGCTGGAAGCGCCCTGGGCGTTTACGGCCCGCATGCGCCAGTAGTATGTGCCGCGCTCAAGCTGAACGCCGCCGCCTGTGTACAAAAAGTACGGCTCGGCCTCTTGGCCCGCAAGCACAATGCCGGAAAACGCCGTGTCGCGGGCAATCTCAAAAATGTACGCGGACGCGCCGGTAAAATGCCGTCCGGAAAACACGATTTTTTCGGCGTTTTTGTCCAGCGCGGCGCCGGGCGGCGGGGCGGCCAGCTCCGGTATGGCGGCGGCGTCTTCGTACACAATGGAAAACTCGCTCGCCCGCGCCTGGCCGTCCCACAGCGGCGTGTCCGGCGTTACGCGCCAGAACCAGCGCCCCGCGTCTAAAGCCGTGCACAACAGCGCCGTATCCCACACGCTTTTGGCGACAACAGGCCGCGTAAAATCCGCGTTGTCCGCTACTTCAACGTACCAGGCGCGCTGAATTCCCTCCCGCGCGGCGGGCTCCCAGCGGAACTGCACATACGATTTTTGCTCGGTAAACGCGATTGCCTCTCCCGCGCCCGGCGAAACAAGCTCCGGCAGGCGCGGCTGGATGTCCTTAATCGCCGCCGTCTGCGTAACCTGCGCGCCGCTCCCGTCGTCAAAAGCTTCCGTCGCGCCGTCCGGCGAAACGGCAAACTCGGCTCCGCCAGACACTATCACCGAGCCTGTCTGGCTCTGCGCCGTCAGCCGTCCGCTCAAAAGCTCGAAACGCGCCTGAGTGGCGGCGATGTTCACCATAACCATCGTGTTTTCGCCCAGTTTAAGAACGTCGCCGTTATTCAGGTCGAGGACGGCCATGGAAAACGCGCCGGTTTTGATGGTGTCGCCGTTGTACACCTCGGCGGCGTTCCGCAGCCGCGCCCACACCAGGCGCGATTCCTGGCGGCGCTGCACGTTGTTGTCCAGCGCGGTAATTTCGCCCGCCGGCGTGCCGCCTGTCATAAAGCCGCGGTTTATGTCCTGATAGTACAGCCCCGCAAGATAGATGCCGAGCGCGAGCGCGAAAAAAACGACCAGAATATCGCGCAGTAAATCCTCGTGGGTGTATTCCGTGTCCGCGTTATACGCTGTCCGCATACGTCATCCTGTTGACTTCCAGTGTTTCCAGCAGCTGGGCAAGCGTGCGCGCGCCGGTTGTGTCGTCCTGCCTGCCCAGGAGCGCCCAGCTTTCCATAACGCTGCGCTTGTTTTTGACCGTGCAGGCGGGGATTTTTTCAAACAGAAATTCTTTGCCGGCAAGGGTTTTCGCGGCGTCGCTTACTATGGTGTCCGCGCCGAGCCGCCCCGCCTCGCTTTCCGCCCAGCGCGCGTTCATAACCGGCAGGCCGGTTACCGTCCATTCCATGCGCTCTTTGGTGCCGATGGTGCCGCACCAGGCCGGGCCGGAATCTATCCCGCTTGTCCAGTTGAGTATGGGGCGGCGCGTGGTGTTGTACACGGCGAGCGCGCCGCGCAAGAGCAGCGCGGAGTTCAGCGCCGCGCGGGCGTGCGCTTTTTTGTCGCCGTTTTTTTCCGGCGCGCCCCAGACGGCGAGTATGCTGGAGCCGGAAAACCGAATGACCGTCCCGCCGGTTTTTTGAATGCAGTCAAACGTGAACGTAAAAAACATGTTGATAATCTGAACAATGGCGGCGGCGTCAAAATCCTGCACCAAAAGCGGCCACGAGCGAAGCTGCAAGTACAGCACGCTCACGTCGGCTTCCTTGCCGGCCAGCGGAACGCGGCCATGCAGCGCCTTTTTTACCATCGCTTTATTGCTGAGTTTGCCCAGCGCGTCGATAAGGCGCTCGCGCTCGGCGCCCAGCGCGCTCAGTTTGCACACGTTGCCGCACAGCGCCTGGATTTCGTCGTTGGTGCTGACCGCGACGTGTATGTTGTAGTTTCCCTCGCAGGCGCGCGCGGACGCCGCGGTAACCAGCCTGACGGGGCGGGTAATAGCGCGTATCCAAAACCAGACAAACACAAAGGCGGCGACAAGCACAATGAGCGCGATGTACAGGTTACGCCGCGTAATCGCGCTGATGCCTTCAAACGCGATGTCCTGCGCAATCGTGGTGATAAGCGCGGCGTTAAGGCCGCTCAATTTCTGGAACGCGCCAAAGTACGTTTTTTGGCCGTTGGCGTAGACCCGCTGCAGGCTGACCTCGCCGTTTTCCAGCGTCGCGCGGACAAACGGGTCGTCAAACAAATTCGCCGCGCCCAGCATGAGGTCGGTGTCGTCCGAAAGCAGCACGCTGCCGGTATCGGTTATCAGGGTTGAAGCGTTCGCGCCGCCTTCGAAAATTTCGGCAAAACCGTGGTACGAAAGAAAGACAACGGCCGGCCGCCCGCCTTCCTGCTGAAAAAAGACGGCGGTAACCGGATGCTGAAAATACGGCGAAGCGTTGACAACCTGCGTGTGGCCGTACGCCGCCTTGCCCATAGCCTCGGTTTGCGCGCCCAGAAAACTCGTAACAACGGCGGCGTCGATGTTGTAGGCCAGAAAGAACGCGTCCTGAACGATGAAGGTTTCCGGCGGCAACGCCAGCGCGATGATGTCGCGGTTTTTGCGGAAAAAGAAGGCGCGTTCCCGCTCGCTTAACGCCCGCCCCGCCGCGATTTCCAGCAGAAAATCGGCGTTAGAAACGTACTGGCCAATAAAGCGCTGCACGTTTGCCGCCGTGCGGCGGTTTGCCGCGAAGTTATTGTCCTCGGCGGCAAGGTGCAGGTCGCGCCGGACAAGGAAGGTCGCAAAGCCGGTAATGAGCGTGAAGCACACAAAAAGAAGCGCGGTAATAACAGCGATGAGTTTGAAGGCAAGCGGCGATTTCATAGTTTTTCAATAATATTTACAGAAATATAGTACAGAACGCCGAAAAGTAAAAGCCCCGCGCGTTTAATCGGCGGCAAGAACGCCG
>JAITGR010000132.1 GCA_031280455.1 Spirochaetaceae bacterium | reverse complement strand
TCGCAGATAGTCGCTATCGACACTATCACGAATGTAAGGATAACGCCGGCGTTGAACCTGGGTATCTGGAATTCGGGGTGGCCAAACCAGGGGGCGTCGCGGACAACGGTAAAGTCGATAAGGTGGTAGGCGGGGACCGCGAGGCCCATGACGAGGGTAAACAGATAGCCCGACGCCAGGCCGATTAGCACAGGTATTATGCTAAAAAAGCCCTTAAAGCAGGTGTTTGTTACCACAGTAGCAAGCAGCGTAAGCGCGGCTATCGACAAGTGGACAAGACTGTAATTACCGCCGGCGTCATTCGACGCCATGCCTATCGCCGTGGGCGTTAAGTTAAGGCCGATGCAGACAATTACCGACCCTATGACAACCGGCGGCAGGGCGCGGTCTATCCACGCAAGGCCGGTACAGGCGACTATGCCGGCGATAAGGCAGTAGAAAAGCCCCGCCGCCAGCGCGCCGCCCATTGCGTACGGCATACCGTAGGCGCTTCCTACCGAGATGAGCGGCGGAATGAACGCGAATGACGAGCCCAAGAAGATAGGCACTTTTGCTTTGGTTACCAGAATGTACAAAAGCGTCCCCGTCCCCGCCGTAAAAAGCGCCGTCGCGGGAGCGAGCCCCACGAGGATTGGCACCAGGATAGTCGCGCCGAACATTGCAAATACATTTTGAATGCTCAGCGGTATCCACTTTGCCAGCGGCGGACGTTCTTCCGGCATGTAACTGATTTGTGTACTCATTTTTTCCTCCTGTTAAGTACAAAAAAAGATTTATACATAAAAAAGGCTATCCAAAATAGGATAGCCTTTTTTATTGAAAAATAGTCTGCTCTATCTCCCGTATCTGCCACTTGTATAACTTGGTTACATTGTGGCCGTAATCGGTGATAAGCCGGATAAGATTACGCGGGTCGTTCTCCTTATCCTTCCGGTTAAGCCGGTCGCCAAAATCGCCCAGCCCCGGCAGAATATACGCCAGGTCGTTCAGGCAAGGATCCATCCACAAACTATATACTTCTATATTGGGAATAGCCCGCACAACCCGCAGCGCCCCGGGCAGCGCGGCGATAATGTTTAAGAATTTTATCGACTTGGGGCGGATGTTTTGTTCTTCCAGATAGCGTACCGTGGCGATAATGCTGCCGCCAGTCGCGTTCATCGGGTCGCAGAAAATCAAATCTTTACCATCCATCGCCTTTGGGTTAAAGTACGATTTTTTTAAATCCAGAATATACTCCATGTTTTCTTCGTTTTTGGTATCGTCCCGCTTTATGCGAAACAGCGCAAACGGCGTAATGTACCCGCGCGAATGCCATTCCTGAATCTCTTTACTTACAATCATAGACGGAAGCAGCGCGCCGCGCAGCAGCACGCACATAACCGTGTTTTCAATCTGACTATCGACATTCGGCAGTTTATGAACAGCGTAATTTACAAACGGCGTAGTTACCGGCGTTTCTATAAGAAAATGCGTTTTATCGTGCAGCGACTTGCTGCCCCACACAAAGTTAAACAGCATTTCATAAGCGCGCTGTGTATAGTAAATGTATTCTTGATGCCCGTACGTTTCGATATTCCGCAGTTTTGCGATTAACCTGGAAACCTCGCCGTGCATTTCGTTCGGCATTTCAAATGAATAGATGTGTATGTTATTATTTTCTTTACACACCTGCTTCATCATACCGCCAATGGTATTATACAGCGTTATAAGCTCCTGCATATCACCCATAACCGGAATACTGTGTAAATTGTCTAATTTTTCGTAATACAGTGTTTTTAACTGGTCAATAATCGCCGCGTCGTCCACGGTAAGGTAGCCGTCTATATCCCTGGCCTTAAGCACTACTTTATCACTCATCCCATCTCCTCGCCGGACATTGTACACCACCCGGCCTTTTCTGTGTAAGAGGGCTGCTGAAAATCCGCATTCATGCGGATTTTCAGCTTGGCGTTGCGCTTTGCGCAACGCCACATTTGGTAACCTGCCCAAAGCGCTATGCGCTTTGGGCTTGGAGTTTGGCAAAGCCAAACTCCACACTTGGTAACCAGCCGCCGTCCATGGCGGCGCCATGTATGGCGGCGCCATGCATGGCGAATGCTCGTTGGCAAGGGAACCTCTGAAAACAACCGGTTTTTAGAGGTTCCCCAGTGCTTTTTTAGTAAATTGCCCCCTCAAAAGCAAGCGCCATGGCAGGCCGGCGTGTGCGCCCCTTGAATATCCGGCGGGTTTCCTGTTTAATAAACGGCAGCGGGAAGCGCCAGCCGCACGGGGCCGGCGTTCTTCCCAAAACGCGCATAGTACGGAGGTAATATGACTATTGCTGAAATGTTCGGCCAGAGCGCTGTTCTCGCGCTTTTGGGCATGTCTGTTGTGTTTGGATTTCTCATACTGCTGGTAATCAGCATCACTATTATGGGAAAAGTTGTCCGCGCCTTTGGCCTGGATAAAGGAGAGCAGGGGGCGGCCACGCCCGCGGCTGCTGTTGCCGCGAGCGCCGGTGTTATGGACAGCGGCGTTCTGGCCGCCATATCCGCCGCGGTCAAGGAATATCGCAAAGAGTAGCGCGGTAATTAGGGAAACGCCGCTTGCGGGTTTCCCGTATATACGCATTTTTAAGGAGAAAATATGCCAAGAGTAAAATTAACAGACCTCGTTCTGCGGGACGCGCACCAGTCGTTGTTCGCTACCCGCATGACAACCGCGGACATGCTTCCCGCCTGCGGCAAGCTCGATAAAATCGGCTACTGGGCGCTGGAAGCGTGGGGCGGGGCGACCTTCGATTCGTGCATCCGCTTCCTCAACGAAGACCCCTGGGAGCGGCTGCGCGCGCTTAAAAAGGCGCTGCCGTCCACCCCCATTATGATGTTGCTGCGCGGGCAAAACCTGCTGGGCTACCGCCACTACGCCGACGACGTGGTGGACAAGTTTGTGGAAAAAGCGGCGGAAAACGGCATCGGCGTATTCCGCATTTTTGACGCCTGCAACGACCCGCGCAACTTAAAACGCGCCGCGGATGCCGCCAAAAAGACCGGCAAACACGTTCAAATGGCCATCTCGTACGCCACAACCCCGTATCACACAAAAGAGATATATGCTGATTTAGCAAAGAGTTACGCCGATTTTGGGGCGGATTCAATCTGCATAAAGGATATGTCAGGCCTCTTAAAGCCCTACGAAGCCTACGACCTGGTTAAGGCGATAAAGGCGAAGGCAGCCATCCCCGTGGAAATCCACACGCACGCGACAACCGGCCTTTCGGTCGCCACGCTGGCCAAGGCGGTGGAAGCGGGGGCGGAAATCCTGGATACCGTCATCTCGTCGCTTGCCATGGGAACAAGCCACAGCCCCACCGAAACCATTGTGGAGGCGTTCAAAGGCACCGAATTCGACACGGGCCTGGACATAATCCCGCTGTTGGAGATAGCGGCCTACTTCCGCGATGTCCGCAAAAAGTACGCCAAGTTTGAGTCGAGCTTTTTGGGCGCGGACACCCGCATCCTCGCGTCGCAGGTGCCGGGCGGTATGCTTTCTAATCTCGAAAATCAGCTGAAAGAGCAGGGCGCGTCCGACAAAATTGACGATGTGCTTAAAGAGATACAAGTTGTGCAAAAAGACTGCGGCTACATACCGCTGGTTACGCCGACAAGCCAGATTGTGGGCACGCAAGCCGTGTTCAACGTGCTGTTCGGCAGGTACAAAAACCTGACGGCGGAAACAGCCGACCTGGTAACCGGACGCTACGGCGCGCTGGCCGCGCAGGCAAACCCCGATTTGGTTAAGCTGGCGCTGGAAAAAAACAAGTACGAGGCCGTCCTTACCGAGCGCCCCGCCGACAAAATCCCCAACGAATTTAGCAAAATTGAAGCTGAAGCAAAGGCCGCCGGCGCGGTCTCGGTTGAGGACGTGCTTACCTACGCGATGTTCCCCAAAGTAGCGCCGGATTTCTTCAAAAACAAAGCGAAGGGGCCGGTTGATTCGGCATCGTTCGCGGTAAAACCGGCTGCCCCTTCAGGCGGGGGAGGCGGCGGCACGGCGGCCTCATACATCGTCAACGTGAACGGCGCGGACTACAACGTGTCCGTGCGGCCGTCCGGCACCATGGCCGTTTCTCCCGCTGGCGGCGGCGCGGCGGCTCCTGTTGTTACCGGCGGGGTGAACATTCCCGCGCCGGTGGCCGGCACCGTCTTAAAGCATGCCGTGGCAGAAGGCGCGCAGGTTAAGCGCGGCCAGACAGTCATTGTCATAGAGTCGATGAAAATGGAACTGGAGGTCAAATCGACCGACGACGGCAAAATCCATTTTCTGGCACCCGTCGGCACGGCGGTACAGGCCCAGCAGCCGATTGCGGCGCTCGGCGGCGTTGTCCAGGCGGCCCCTGCGGCTCCGCAAGCGGCGGCTCCGCAGGCGGCGGGCGCATCAGGCGGCGGGGCGGCGGTACCCGCGCCGGTGGC
>JAITGR010000074.1 GCA_031280455.1 Spirochaetaceae bacterium | reverse complement strand
CGTACCGTAATATCCATGCAAGGGTGTGCATGGAAACCTAACCCCCCCTCCCTAGAAGAGCTAAGCATTAGAGAGAACCACCGGCATTAACCAGAGGTTCCTGTACGAACAGCCGCAAGCGGCCCGACGGGCATTACGCTGTTCACCAAGACCAGAGGGACAGAATACAACCGCCCCATATATACAATATCGGTTTTTGCTATTCGGCCTTTAGTTTTTTTTTACAAGACATGGGGAAGCAAATCCGCCATGGATGCCTGCCCAAAGTGCGCAGCACTTTGGGCTTGTAGTTTACGCTTTGCGTAAACTACAGCAAGGTCAAAACGCATGGATGGTGCCGCCATGGATGGCGGCTGGTGTCCAAGTGTGGGGTTGCGCAGAGCGCAACCCCATGCTGAAAATCCGCATGGATGCGGATTTTCAGCCGCGCCAGCGATAGAAGCGGAAATACTTATTGCCGGAGGCAAAAAGATTGGAGCGGATAGCGCGGTGCCCGCCGGCTCGTCCGGCGGGCATGCGCCCTAATGCTGCTGTGCTGCTGGCCATGGAGGAGCAATGCGCCCAAATTTGCAATTCGGTCGCCCTGTTGTAATGTGTTTTTGTTTCCGGTATTGTTATGGGGCGCGGGGCCGCGATTGGCTTGTGCGCGTACTATTTTACGGGGGATTGTCGGATTCGCGGCGGGTTCTCCAGGGAGTTATTTATGCTGGAAAATAATGTGCGGGAAGCGCTTGATACGGTGCGGCCGTCGTTGCAGGCTGACGGGGGGGATGTTGAGTTGGTTTCGGTTTCTGCTGACGGGACGGTTTCGGTTAAATTGACGGGGGCGTGTGGTTGTTGTCCTCATGCTCAGATGACGTTGAAAAACGGTATTGAAAACTTTTTGAAGCAGAATGTGCCGGGTGTAACGTCGGTGCTTGGTGTATAGCGGCGTTGTCTGGTTTGGTTCCGGCGCGCGCGGGGCGGCATTTTTTATGCGGCGATGTTGCCGCACTGGTCTGCGCGTTGCTTGTTGTGGCGCTGGTTGCCGCGCGGGTGTACGGCGGCGCTCGGGGGGTTCCGGCGGCTCTTATTGAAGGGGCGGGCGGGACGTGGATTTACCCGCTTGACGGCGCGCGGGTGGTGCGTGTTTCGGGGCCGCTGGGCGAAAGTGTTGTGGCGCTGGAAAACGGGAGCGCGCGGTTTGTTTCGTCGCCGTGCAGGAATCAAACGTGTATTACTATGGGTTCTGTTCACGCACGGGGGCAGTGGCTTGCGTGTCTCCCAAACGCGGTTCTTGTACTTTTAGAGGATGATGGGGGCGCGGCGGAAAATGTCCTTCCGTTCTCCGCTCAATCTTCTCCGGCTGATGCCGGAACGTGGTAGTGTGCCGGCGGGTATGGCGTACCGCCGCCGGATTATTTGTGTTGCGGGCGCGTTTTGCGCTTTTCTTGCTGTTTTTGACCATCTTATTCCCCGCCCCCTTCCATTTCTTCGTCTGGGTCTTGCGAACATGCCGCTTATGCTCGCGCTTTTTCTTGACCTAAAATCATTCGCGTTGCTTGTCGTTGTTAAGGTATTGAGCGGCGCGTTGCTTTCCGGCGCGTTGTTTTCGTATTTATTTTTGTTTTCTGCCGCCGGAAGCGCCGCGTCCGCCTGTGTTATGTTCGCGCTGTACCGGCTTACCGGAGGGTGCGGGATGAGTTTTACTGGCCTTGGGGTGAGCGGCGCGCTGGCTTCCAATGTTGTCCAGCTTTTGCTGGCGCGGGTGTTTGTCCTGGGGCAGGGCGCGGTGTATATTGCGCCGCCGTTTCTGGCTTTTGGTGTCGCAAGCGGCTTTGCGCTGGGTGTTTTGTGCAATGTGTTCAGCGCGCGTTCACGCTGGTACCGCGCGGCGCTTGCTGAAACGGCGGACGGCGCGGCGGTGTGCGGCGGTGTGCGGGCGGCGGCGGGCGAGCGGGCGCTGACGGGCGAGCGGGCGCTGGCGGTGTGCGAGCGGGCGCTGGCGGGCGAGCGGGCGGCGGTGTGCGAGCGGGCGGCGGCGGGCGAGCGGGCGCTGGCGGGCGAGCGGGCGGCGGTTCGTGCGAAGGTTTTGTTTTTTGCGGGAGCGGCGGCGAGTGTGGTTTTTAGCCTTACGCCCTCTCTTCCGGTAAAGTGTGCTGAATTCGCGCTCATTCTTGTTGTTTTTATCGCGGCGCGGGAAAAAAACAATTTCCTTTTAACGGCGCTTTTTGTGGCGGGCATTGTCGGCGCGCACCTTGTTTTTCCGCACGGCAGGGTGCTGTGGCAGTGGGGCGGGCTGCGCATCAGCGCCGGCGCGCTGGCGGAAGGGTTTGACAAGGCGCTCAGCCTGGAGGGGCTTATTCTGATTTCGCGCCTGTGTGTCCGCAAAGAGCTGCGTTTTCCGGGGCTGCTGGGGAGTCTGCTCTGCGACGTGTTCGCGCTGTTTTCGAGGCTGCGCGAGATGCGGGGCATGGTGCGGCGCGGCGCGCTGGTTGAAAGTATCGACACAATGCTGTTCGACCTGACGCGCGGAGAGGCTGGCCGGTGCTGAATGTTGACGCGCTGTACAATTCCGCGCTTAAAATAAACGAGCTGCTCGCCTCGCGCGGGCTTTCGGTTCAAAAAAAATTCGGCCAGAATTTTTTGATTCACCCCGAAGTGCGCGCGAAGTTGTGCGACGCGCTCGGCGCCGCGCGCGGGGACCGTGTGTGGGAGATTGGGGCAGGGCTCGGCGCGGAAACCGCGCTGCTCTTGCGCACGGGGGCGGAGGTGTGCGCGTTCGAGCTTGACCGCGGCTTCTGCGCCGTGCTGGACGAGTTGTTTTGCGCCGCCTACCCGGACACCTGGTCGCTGGTTAAAGGTGATGTTCTGCACACCTGGAAGGCCCAGGCGCGCGCGGAGACGGCCGGCAGGGGGGAGCTTTTGCTGTTTGGCAATTTGCCGTACAACATTGCCGGTCTTTTAACGGGGACTTTTATTGAAAACGGCATGATTTTTAGGCGCTGTGTGGTAACGGTGCAGAAAGAAGTTGCCTGCCGTATGCTTTCGCCGGCTGGCGGTGCCGACTATTCGCCGCTTTCGGTGCTGTGCCAGGCGGTATACACCGCGCGCCGTGTGGCGAACATCAAGCGCGCGAATTTTTACCCCGCGCCCAATGTGGATTCGGTGTGTGTTCAGTTTGATAAACGTCCGGCACTCAACGAGCGTGTTTTTGCGCCGGATTTTTCCCCGCTTGTGCGCGCACTGTTCGCGCAGCGCCGGAAAACGCTCTCGAATAATTTGCAGGTTTATCTGGGTGGAAACCGCGATGTGGCGGAAGCTGTGCTGGACTCGTGCGGGATAGACCGGACGGCGCGCGCGGAAATGCTCGCGCCGGAAGATTTCTTTGCGCTGCACGCGGCGTTACGCGGCATCGCGCCGGACGCGCACTACGGGTTTTCGATATAGTATTCAAACCCGCACGCTTTTACCAGCGCGATTGTCTCGTCGAGACCCTGCCCGCCGGCCGTAAGATAGCCGGACGCGAAGATAGAATCGGCGATGCGGAACACGTCGCGCTCCCGTCCGCGCAGGTACAGTTCCCGTCCGGCGGCGCAGCGAATGTCCTGCCGCGGCAGCACAAGGCGCGCCAGGGCGAGCACTTTAAGGCAGTATTCCGGCGTAAGGGCGGCGACGTTCTGGTGTTCCAGGCCGGAACCCTGAACCGGTATCAGAAAGTTGACCGGAACCGAGGCGGGCTGTATCTCTTTTATGGCGAAAAACATATCGACAATATCGGCGGCGCTCTCCCCCAGGCCAACAATGCCGCCGCAGCAGATCTCAAAGCCGACGTCCTGCAGCATGGCAATGTTGGCAATGCGCTGGTCGTAGGTGTGCGTCGTGCAAATATTCGGGTAGAACGCGCGGCTTGTGTTGAGGTTGTGATTTATCCGGTCGACGCCCGCCGCCGCAAGCCGCTCCGCCTGCTTTCGGCTTAAAAACCCGATTGAACAGCACACCGGCGCGGGCGCTTCCTCTTTGAGGGCGCGGACATACTCGCACACCTTTTCTATTTCCGCATCACTAAACTGAATGCCGCTTAACCCAATGCAATGCCGCGCAAGTTTTTTGTCCGCAACCGTTGCGCGATGGGCGGCGATAGTCTCGTACGGAAGCAGCCGGTACTTTTCTATCGCGGCTGTCGAGTCGTGCGCCTGAGCACAGTACGCGCAATCCTGGCTGCAATTCCCGCTGCGCAAACTGCTCAACAACTGAATGCCTACTTTAAGCCCCTTATACTGCTTCCTGACCGCAAACACCTCATCCAAAAGCGCCGGAAGCTCCTCGTCCGCAAGCGCCAGCACCTCACACGCCTCGTCCCGCGAAATACCCGCGCCGCCAAGCACCTTTTCGGCAACACCCAAAACCTGCATAGCCGTATTGTACCGCAAAGAACGCTTTTGTTCGAGGCATGCCCAAAGTGCTGTGTACTTTGGGCATTGGGTATTAAAACGGCAGCCAGACGTTTTCGGAAGCTTCATAAAGGTACACATTTTGCAAATTATGCCGCGTTACCCAGCCGCCAATCGCCCGCAGTCCCTCGTCGTCGTAAAAAGGCTGCCCCCAGTTTTTGGGATCAAAACCCGAATAGCCGTTTATGGTTTTTACATTAAATAAAGTCGCTATCGTAAACGCATCCAGGTTAGCCGGCTTAAAAAAATCTTCAAAGTCATTTTCGCCGCCGCGTGAATGCCGCTGATGGTTTTATAATATTCCGCCGGAGGCAAAGGTTCCCAGCGGGCGTAAAGAGTGACGTCTTTTTCGACAGGCGTATTAAAACCAAAAGGTTCAGTGCCATCTTCTTTTACTGACCAACCAAGAAATATGCTGTTCCTCTATTTCGGATTTGCCGGAGATGTAATCCGATCAAGATCATTGACAATCTTCTTCGTTATATGGCCATTTTTATCATTAAATGTAACGGTATACTGAAACGGATAATATATGAAAGGAAGAGTTGCTGTTCCCGCATGACCAAGATATGAATACTGATACTCGTACACTGTGCTGTCTGCGCGCGCAAGCCACACGATGACTCCCTTTGAGTCATCTATCCAACCGCCCCCGCTGATACTGCTGCGAACAACATACTGAACGCCACCGGGAGGGGCGAAACTGACCGAGGCACGACCACCATTTATCGGACTCAATCCAATACTCTGCCCACCGAGCTTTAATTTTTTGAAACCTTTTTCCGCAAGCGCCTTAATGCCTTCAATACCTATGTTGTTTCCGCTCAAATCCAATTCGAGATTGGCCGCATTCGGAATCCCGGCTATAGCTTTTGCTCCCACGTCGCTTATATTGTTATTTGCAAGCTCGAGATTGCTAAGATTTGATAGGGTCGC
>JAITGR010000011.1 GCA_031280455.1 Spirochaetaceae bacterium | reverse complement strand
CCCGCCCTTCGCCTGTTGCTGTGCCAGAAGCGGCGGCAGCAGCGCAAGCGCAAAAAAAATAACGTGTATTGTTTTTTTATGCATAATTATTCCTTAGCCAAATCTTCCGCCGCGGCATTTTTGCTTTCTATTTTAAGATATTCAATTAAAAACGGA
This sequence comes from Spirochaetaceae bacterium, assembly GCA_031280455.1. Next base: position 3,039 of record JAITGR010000011.1, on the reverse strand, counting down.
TACCGCGTAATCAGCTCGCCGTATTTTTCAAGCTCGTCCAGGCGGAACTGCGAGGCGACGCGGGCGGCGGCCCGGCGCGCCGTCTCGCTGTGCAGCGCGTCGTTTTGCTGTTGAATATACAGCGTGTACAGCGCTTGCGAGGCGCGGTACAGGTCGAAATCCGGCGTTTTTTTCAGCACGACGGCAATATCTTTCCAGCGCAGAAACGGGTACTCCGCCTCCAGAAGCGCGCGCAGCCCGGCTGCCCCCGCGCCCGTTTCCAGCGCCTCCAGGCGCACGCTGTCGCGGGCAAAGCCGGCAAACGTGTTCGCCAAAAAAAGCCGCGCCGCCGCTTCCTCGCGCGACAGGAAGGCATCCAGCTCTTCCTGGGTGTATATGTTGTTTTCGTGCGCAATTTCCGGCAGGGCTTCGGGCCGCAGACTGTAGCTTAAAACCGCTTCTACCTCGTAGTCGAAATTCGCGTTTGGTCCGGCAAACGCCGCGTACACGGCGGCCTGCGGCAACTGGCCGTGCGCCGTAACATCCAGCGGGCGCGGCTCCAGACTGAATACGCTTATCCGCGTGTTCGCCGGTATCAGTTTATACCACACCCACTGTACACCGCCGCCTGCTATAACCGCCGGTTCAAGCCCGTGCGACCTGCTGCGCATAACGCCGTAACTTCCGGGCGGAACCGCAAACTGCGCCCAGCCCAGAAAAAACCCGGCCGTCCCAAGCGCAATCATTATACACAAAAATACTATACACTTCTTCAATGTGATTCCCCAAACCGCTATTGCCCACGGCGCACTTCGTCAATCAGCGCGCCGCCTGCCGCGTCTAAATCGTCAAACAGATAATAATCTTCAATAAGTTCGCCGCTGTCAAAAAGGTTGCTCGCTTTTGTATGCAAGTCGTCGCGCACTTCCATTTCCGGCGTTATCCGGTTTTCCCGCAAGGTCTGAATACCGCCGGCCGCCGCCGCGAATTCCCGTTGTTTATACATTAAAAACTCCAGGAAAATAAGCGCGCTGTCAATGTGTTCTCCGGCGGCGGGAATGCCCGCGAACCACGCTTTACAATTAAACACCGGCCTGCCGGAATAGTTACCCGGCGCGGGAATCGTCGTTATGTTGAATTGCGGCGCACCACCCGCCGCGCGCAGACGGGAGACAGCCGAAATAGGCGCGCTCATCATCGCCACCCTGCCGGCGGCAAACGCCTTGATTTTCTCGTCTTCGGAAAAACCGGCAAAGTACGGCAGCACCACCCGCTCCGCGTTGAGCTGCCGCAAAAAAGCGACCGTCTGATGAACGGCGCGGTCGCCCAAAAACGCATCGGCCGTTATGCCGCCAATGCCTGCCTCGCCAATGGCATTGGCGCCGCCAGTGCCATTGGCGCCGCTCTGCGCCAAAAGCCTGGGCGTGTTGATGCCCGCCTGCCATATCAGCGGAAAGCAGTCCGTCCACACATCACCCGACACGGCAAACCCGTACACGCCCAGTTTTCCGGCGCTGATTTTTTTACACATGTCGTAAAATTCCTCGCGCGTTTTTGGCGGACGGTCAAATCCGGCGTTTTGCAAGAGCGTTACATTATAAAACAGAAAGTTAGGAAACCGCGCGACCGGCACGGCGTAGTACCCGCCCGAAAGCGCGAACGTTTCGGCAACGCCCGCCTCCGCGCCGTCCGCGCCGGCAGCCCCGCCCCCGGCCAGGCGCGCGTCTTCAAAAAACGCCGCGTCAAGCTGGTAGAGCAGATTTTTTTGAACAAGCAGCGGCACCCAGTACGGGTCGAGCGCCGCGACATCGCATCTCGGCGGCATACCCGCCGGCGGCGTTTCGGCCACAAGGTAGCGGAAAACGTCATCCTTGCTCCGCCGTTCAAGTTTTACCTGTATTGCCGGATTTTCCGCCTCAAAGTCGTCAACCAGTTTTTGCAGCGCACCGGCGCGCATTTCACCGTCCCACCACTGCAAAAACGTTATTGTTGCCTTTTTGAACACCACTTTCTTTTTTGGCGTCCAGGCAAACGCGCAGACCAGCACCATGACGGCAAAAACAAACATGACCGAATCGAACGTTACCAGCGGAGCGAGCGCCTGGAATACATCGCGTATAACCTTCAGTTTAATTTTCATTTTCATTTTTTCCCCGCGCTGACAAAGGCGATGCGGTTGCCGCCTTTTTTGTACGCTTCGCGGCAGGCCGAATACGCCAAATCGAGCGCCTCCTGTGCCGTGCCGGACGGCGCGCTGAGCGCCAGCCCGCCTATGCTTATGGTGATAGCCCACTGCTTCCCGTCGTGCTCAAACCGGTGCCGCCGGAACGCCTCCATGAGCCGGCGGGCAACCGCGTTGGCGTTTTTGTGGGAACAGTCGCTTAAAATGACGGCAAAATCGTCCTTTTTAAGGTGCCCGGGAAAATCCTGCCCGCCGGTGTTTTTGCGTATCAAGCCGGCGGCCTGCCGCAGCAGTACGGCGCTCGCGCACGCGCCGCCTGTGTTATCAACAGACTGAAAAAAGTCAACGTCAATGTACAACAAGGCCTGCGGTATAACGCTGCCCCGGTTTTTGTCCAGCGTTTCTTGCAGACGGGCGACGAACACGTCGCTGTTGTAAAGGCCGGTAACCGGATCGCAGTTGTCGCGGTGGTTCAGCAGCGCCGAAAGCTGCTTGCTGTCGCTAATGTCGCGCACAAGGATGACATACCCCGCCGCCGCGTCCTCGCCGCCCGCCGTATCCCCGGCGCCCGCCGTATCCCCGGCGGCAGTGACCCGCGCCACACAGCCGTCGGTGATGATATGCCCGCGTTCTATGCTGTGCAGTACAACATCGTGGAAATGCGCCGCTTCTTCACCTTGGGGAAATATAGCCGGAAACAGCGGGCGCAATTCTTCGGAACTGATGAGCGGGAATACGCTGTGCACCTCCTGCCCCCTCACATCCTCCGCGCCGCGTCCGGCCATGGCGAGCGCCGCCGGATTCGCATAGATGACCCGTGCGCCGCTGTCGACGGCGATAAAGCCCTCGCGCATCCGGCGCACTGTTTCCAGCAAAAA
>JAITGR010000240.1 GCA_031280455.1 Spirochaetaceae bacterium | reverse complement strand
CGGCTCGCGCCGACGCCGACAAACATTTCGACAAAATCCGAGCCGGACATGTGGAAGAACGCCACGCCCGCTTCTCCGGCGACCGCGCGCGCCATCAGCGTTTTGCCTGTCCCGGGCATGCCGACCAGCAGCACGCCTTTGGGGATTTTCGCGCCCATCGCGGTAAATTTTTCGGGATTTTTGAGGAATTCAACAACTTCTTCCAGTTCGGCTTTCGCGTCCGCCTGCCCCGCGACATCGGCGAACAGCACTTTCTTGCCCTGTTCGGTATAGCGGCGTGCGCGGCTTTTTCCAAAACTGAACGCCCGTCCGCCCGGCCCGCCCTGGGAAGAGCGCATCATAAGGAAGATGAACACGAACACGACGAACCAGGGGATAAGCTCGATGAGGAAGCGCTGAAACACAAACCGGCTGCCGCCTCCGGCCACGCGGACATTGTGCGCCGCCAGCAGTGGGAGCAGCGCGGGGTCGTGGTAGGGGATGAGCGTGCGGTAAAAAACCGGCGGCCCGTCGCCGCCTGCCGGATACGACCATTCTATCGTGTTGTTTTCGTAAATAGTTACCTGCCGCAGCTCATTTTTGCCCAGCGCGTCGATAAAATCAGTGTACGCGACCGTAGTAACCGGCGCCTGGCGCGAACGCACCACGATAAAAACGCCCAGCGCCGAAATGAGCAAAAAAAAGAACAGCGGGAAGCCTTTGCCCTTACCGTTTGCCGGCGGTAATTCCGGCGGCTTTCCGGGGGGCGGATTGGTATCATTGAACATTGCCGCTATTGTACGGCAAATCCCGCGCAGTGTTAAGGCATCTCGGGCAGGGGCCGTACGGCAAGTTTGCGTGTTGATTGCTTTTTTACCGGTATTATAGTATACTTGTAACGGCTTTAAGTTGTTGAATTTTATGGAGGATTTTCTATGCTACGCACGTTGTTTTTCCGCACAAAGTACCCGGCAGCCGTTTTTGCGCTCTGGTATGCCGCCGCCGTTTTGGGTTCCTGCGCTCAGATAAAAGACCCATCCGGCATGTCCCCGCCCGAGGACACCATCCCGCCGCCGGCTCCCTCCAGTACGCCGGAAGTTATTTTTGAAGGCGACCAGGCGGTAACCATTAGCTGGAATAACGTGTTTGAAGCGTTTAGCTACGAAGTCGCCGCGATACCCGAAGCCGACGTTTCCTCCATAACGGACTTTAGCGCCGTCGCGCCATCGCAAAACCTGATTCTGGGGTTGGAAGGCGGCAAAGTAAGCGGCACCGTCAAAGGGCTGACCAACGACATTCCGTACTTTTTCTACGTCCGTTCCGTTAAACAGAACGGCGTCGTAAGCAAGTGGACGCCCCCCTGCCGCGGTACGGCGCATTTTAGGGGCGCTATCATCCTGGATGCCAACAATACCGAAAAAGGGAGTTTTCTCGCCCTTGCGGACGCCTTTACCTGGCTCGATACCTACGGCGCAACCCAGTCGCCGAACACCCACTTCACCGTGATTATAAGCACGGACGGCACAAGCACCAACACCGAACTAAACTACAGCGTGTTTTCGCTGACCATAACCAGCGACGGCCGCAGACTCGCGCCGCTGGACGCGAGCAAAAGCATATTCACCGTAACAGCCGGCAACGTCAGCTTCAAAAAAATTGAACTGGCCGGCAGCGCGGACGCAAGCGCCCTCACCGTAACAAACAGCGCGAACGTAACGCTGGATACCGGCGCGCATATTTCCGGCGGCCTCCAGGGGGTCGCGTTTGTGCCGGTACTAGACAAAACACCGGTTCTTACCGTTAAAGGCACGAGCGCGACGGTCGGCGGCATAACGCAGAGCGCCGCCAAAATAAGCGGCTGCGGCGACGGCATTGCCATAACCAGCGGCGCGCAGGTTGTCATAACAGGCGACTCCGTGCTGGAAGGCAACACCAACCGGGCGGTGTTCGTGGAGGACGGCACCCTCACCGCCGGCGGCAGCGCACGCATAGCCGCCGCGGGCAGCGGGCGTACCGCCGTTGCCATAACAGCCGGCACATTTACGCTGGAAGAAAGCGCCCTGATACGCGCCACAGGCGGGGCTGTCGCCGTCAAACTGGACTCGTACCCGGACCCCGCCATGCCGGAGGCCGCCATGACCGGCGGCGAAATTTCAGGCGGCGTGGACATACAGAAGGGCACGTTTACCATGGAAGGCGGCGTAATAAGCGCCGGCGGCGTGGACATAGCGAATGAAGCGGACGCTCACTTCAAAATAGGCGACGACGCGCGGGTAACAACTGGTGTTACCGGTAACGCCGTCCGCCTGCCACAGGGCAAAACCGTTGTGCTGATAAGCGCGCCCACTCATGGCGGCGTTGCTGAAATAGCGCCGGCGGCAAGCTGGGATGCGGATAATTTTTATCAGACCGGTACGACAGTCCTGACCGCGGAGGGAGAGGTAACGCTCGGCGAGCCCGGCTACTACAACCTGCGCTTTTCGGTAACCAAGAAGGCGGGAGACAGCCAGATGTGGCAGGTTGATGATGACGGAAAACTTGCGCAGGTGACGGCGTACTACGTTGCCACGGCGGCAGGCGGCGGTGCGGCGGGCAACACCGGCCTTTCGACAGGCGCGCCCTTTTTAACCTTGAGCCAGGCGCTTGCCGTAGCCCACGCCGGGGCGACTATCTACATAAAGGGCGTGTTGACGCAGGCGGAGAACGCCGGAGCGGGCGCGAGCGGCACGACGAGCGCGTTTTTCATAGGCGGCAACGCGCAGGTTACGCTGGAAGGCATCGGCGATGCTTCCGGCTTTGACGGCGGCGGCCTTACCGCGCTGGAGTTAAGCGGGAACGCGAATGTTACTTTTAAAAACATAAAGCTAACCGGCGCGTCGGGCATATACGCGGCCAAAGAACTTGTGGCCGGCGGCAACGCGAAGTGCTTAACGGCAGGTAACAGTCCGGCGCTGACGGTAAGCGGCGGCCTTTTCTACGACAGCGCCGCCAGCCAAACATTAAACGGCATATCCGCGGGCAGCCTAACCATACAAAGCGGTACCCCCACATTTGGCACTAACCTTGCCCTGACCAGCGTAACGCTGGCTGGCGGCACCTATACCGGAACCATGCCCGAGTCCGTAACCAGCCTAACGGTAAGCGGCGGTGCCTACGCCTTCAATAGCAGCATTAGCGTTGCCAACATTACCGTAACAGGCGGCGTGTTGAGCATGGCCGCCGACCAAACGCTGACCGGCGCGTTTGCCATAAGCGGCGGCACCTACACCTTGAACGGGGAGCACGCCGGCACGGTAACCGTCAACGGCGGCACCTTTGCCATGGCCGGAGTGGACGCGAAAGTTTCAGACGGCGTTGTCGTGCTTGCCGCCGGCAAAACGATTACCAGCACGGTAAGCGGCACGGTGTCGCCGCGGGCGGTCATACGGCCAGCCAGCTACGGCGGCCTCGTAAGCGGCTCAACGCAGGCGCTGACGGGGACTACCGACACCAACAATTACTTTGCCGTGGAGGACGCGCCGGACGGCAGCTGTTGGTACATAGACAATCTCGGCATGTTCTGCAATTATGCCGCGCTTACGCCGGCTTCAAGCGCCTTTTTTGTAAAAGCCGGCGGTAACGACAACAACACCGGCATCAGCGAGGACGACGCGTTTAAGACGCTGAACCGCGCCGTGCGGGTAGCCGCCGCCCACGGCACCGTAAAAACGGTGAAGGTGGCAGGCGAGCTGGGGGGCACGTTTAACGAGGGCGGCTTAACAGACCCCGGGAACGGCAACCCCCGGGAAGAAACCATTGCGGGCGGGGGCATAGGCTCGAACAGTCAAACCGAAAAAAGCCTTTTTTACATTGCCGACACCGGCCAGACACTAATAACCATAGAAGGAACCAGCAGCGCCAAATTGAAAAGTCAGTATCCCTACCGCGCGCTTAAAGTAAGCGGCAACGTTAATCTTCTGCTAAAAAACATAACGCTTGAAGGGGGCAGCACGTTTGACGGCGGCGTTCTGCATTTTAGTGGCGGAATAGGCCAGCCTGTTTTAAAGCTGCAAGATGTTGTCATTACCGGCGGAAGCTCCAGCACAGGCGGCGGCGTATTCCTCCAGCAAGGAAAGCTTTATCTGCAAGGCACCACAAAAATACACGGCAATGCCGGCTACAACGTGTACGGCGGCGGCGTCTACATCAACGGCGGCGAACTCATTATGGAGGGGGATAGTTCCATTGAAGACAATGGACGGGAATCAGGCGATGCCGCCGGCCATGGACTAGGCGTGTACATACACAATCTTGGTACACTAACCATGAACGGCGGCAAGATATACCAAAACACGCGGGATAGCGGTGGTAATACAAGCAAAAGTGGCCTGTACATAGCCAGCGGCGGGACGGCGACGATAAACTACCCGGCATCCGTTTCCGGGAATGACAACAACGCATACGGCAACATTTATGTGGCAGATGGCGGCCTGCTCACGCTGAACGGCGCGGTGGCGGAGGCGGGTACGGGGAAATACGATGTCTACCTCGAACCAAACGGCACGTTCAGGGTAAAGGCGCTGGCTCTGACCGGCTGGGACGGCGTGTACCTGGCAGCCGGCGCGAAGATTACCGTTTCTGAGGCGCTAAATCCTACCGGGAACACTTTCCAGGTGAGTTCTGGCGACCTCCTGTATGGGAACGCCAGTTTTGGCGGCTACACAACCGCCGCCACTACCGCTATCGCAATTAAGAACGCGGTAACTAAAACGGCGGGGACGCAGTTGGTCAATAACAGCGGCGGCGATGGCGTGTTTACCCACATCGGCCTGGATACGACAAACTTCTTCGGCCAAACGCTCTCAACGGACGGCCAGCTCGTTGACCCATAGCCGCCTGCGCGCGGTGTTGCCTATCCTTTCTGTATACGGTACCGTTTACAGAAAGGATAGGAGGAACTATGTCATTAGTACATACAGAAATTGTCTTAAAAAATGCCGCTGATGTGAGTAACGCGAAAGCAGGCATTATTGAAAAAGCGGGCGTGCGGCAGATAGCCGTCCGGGCGCTGGTGGATACCGGCGCGTGGACGCTCGTCATTAACGATGAAATCCGCGGTAAACTCGGTCTTGACATCATGGGTGAAAAAAGCGGCGTACTTGCCGACGGCACCAGGGCAGTGTGCAAGACGGCCGGCCCCCTCGAAGTCTGGTGGAAAGACCGCTACACCATTTGCGAGGCGCTCATCCTGCCCCACGCACGGGAGCCGCTTCTTGGCGCAATCCCGCTGGAAGGGCTGGATTTAACGATAAACCCTGCCCGCGAAGAAGTTGTAGGTGCGCACGGCAACCTTGCGTTATACGTTATTTGAGCATGTCCCGAAAACCGGTTGTTTTCGGGACATGCTCTTGGAGAAACGGCTTAACAGCCGTTTCTCCACTCAAAACCAAGGCTGCTGTCTCAAAATTGCAATTTTGGGACAGGCTCATTTGAGTAACCCCCCCAAAAACGGCTGTTTTTGGGGGGCGCTCCGGCAGGGGTATCAGGCGTGGCCGGCTGAACCCAGCACGTTTTTGTTTTTGGCGGCGTACATCTTTTTAAGCTCATCGCGGGCGGGCCCCAGGTACTTGCGCGGGTCAAACTCGCCGGGGTTTTCCGCCAGCACCTTGCGAATGAGCGCCGTCATTGCCAGGCGGCCGTCGCTGTCAATGTTTATCTTGCAGACCGCGCTTTTGGCCGCCTGCCGCAGCTGCTCCTCGGGGATGCCGACCGAATCGGGCAGGGTGCCGCCGAACTTTTCGATAATTTTCACGTATTCAACAGGCACCGAAGACGACCCGTGCAACACAATCGGGAAGCCGGGGATTTTCTTCATAATTTCGTCCAGAATGTCAAAGCGCAGCGGCGGCGGAATAAGCACCCCGTCGGCGTTCCGTGTGCATTGGTCAGGCTTAAACTTGGTGCGCCCGTGGCTTGTGCCAATCGAAATCGCCAGCGAATCGACCTTGGTCTTACCAACAAAGTCGATGACTTCTTCCGGCTGCGTGTAGTGGGACTTTTCGGCAACCACGTCGTCCTCCACGCCGGCAAGCACGCCGAGTTCGCCTTCAACAGTAACGTAGTCTTTTTGCGCGTGGGCAAAATCGCAGACCTTTTTGGTAAGCGCGACATTTTCCTCGTACGACAAATGCGAACCGTCAATCATAACCGACGAAAAACCCGTTTCGATGCAGTCCTTGCACAGCTCAAACGAATCGCCGTGGTCAAGGTGCAGCACAACCGGAATGTCGCAGCCAAGCTCGTGCGCGTACTCCACAGCGCCCCTGGCCATGTTTTTGAGCAGGTTCTGGTTGGCGTACTTGCGCGCGCCGGACGAAACCTGCAAAATTACCGGCGATTTTGTTTCAACACACGCCTGGATAATAGCCTGAAGCTGTTCCAGATTGTTGAAGTTGTACGCCGGAATGGCGTACCCGCCGCTTACCGCCTTGGCAAACATGTCCTTTGTGTTTACCAAACCTAATTCTTTATACGATGTCATAGCAAATCTCCTCTATAATATACGATTGTGGCGTGTGCCGGTTTGCCTGCGGACAGCGCCCGCAGATGGCGCACACCGCACACGTTACGTTGTTTTGTCCGGCAGCGCGCCGGCTGCCCCCGCCGGAGACGGCAGCGCGCCCATTTTCTGCTTTAATTCCAAAAGCATAGCGTCGGCGCTGGAATCCGATTTTTCTAGCTGGGCAAACTGTTTTTCTAAATCGCTGTCCGCGCTAAAATCGGCAAGCTCTTTGGATGCCTCCGCGTGCGCCTCCAACTCGTCAACCTTGCGCGCCATGCGGTCAAACGTGTCAAACGACGCCTTGCCGCCGCCGGCCATGCCGCTCATGGTATCCTGAATTTTCTGCTGCGCCTCCGCCCGTTTGGCGCGCGCGATGAGCAGGTTTTTCTTGCGCTGCGCCTCGTCTATCTTTGTTTGAAGCTCTCTGAGCGCGCTCTTCAGTTTTTCTACCGCGTCTTTCTGCGCCAGATGCTGTTTTTCGTACTCGGCGGCGGTGTTTTCGTAGTCCTGCTTACGCAGCAACGCTTCCCGCGCCAGGTCGTCCTTGCCCGCCTCGACAGCCAGCATGGCCTTGCGCTCCCACTCCTGGGCGAGCGCCTTTTGGTTAGCCGTTTCGCGCTCCAGCTTTTTCTCGTCCGCGATAGCCTGCGCCACCGCCTTCTTGGACTCGATAAGCTGCTCGTTCATGTCGAGAATCAACTGGTTCAGCATTTTTTCAGGCTTTTCGGCCTTGCTAATCCAGGCGTTAATATGGGACGAAATAACCGTTTTTAATCTGGAAAACATACCCATAGTTTACCCCAGGAAAACATGGCCGGTTTCGTCAACTGCCAGAATTGTTTTACAGTTGGAACACCGGAACCGGCCCGCTTTAAGCGCTTTGAGCTTTTTCGCGCAAATCGGGCAGTCGAAAATCTGCGGGAACAGCATGTTGGCACCATCGTCACCGCCGCGCTTAAAGAACGCTTCCGCGTCCGCAATGTTATCCTTAATGTTAAAAAAGGTCGAAAAACCCAAAAGCTGAAAAACTTCCAGCACTTTTGGCTGAACCTCGAACAACACCAGGTCGCCGCGGGCGGACTTGAGGGTTTTTAGAAACGTCGTAAAAGACCCAATTCCCGTTGAAGAGACATAGTTCAAAGCCTTACAGTCAAAAGCCAGATTGGTAAATCCAGTCTCGATAGCCTTCTGAACACGTTTTTGAAACGAATTCGAGTTATAAGTGTCGATGTAGCCTGTTAAAATCAAAACGAGGCCGTTGTTTACGCCTTCTATCCGTTTAAGGTCAATTTTGAGGCTGTCATCTTTTTCGGCGTCAAAGTTTGTAACAATTTCGTCATTCGTCATTATGCACCATCCTTAAAAATTCATTCAGCTGCGTTGTTGCCGCCCAAAGGCACTACAAGTTTCGCTGAAAAGGATTTTTTAGGGCAACCCTGATTAACTTGACGCTAATCCGCATTGCCCTATGTTGCCCGCGCAGCTACGTCGCGTTCCGGCATTACGCTATGTCATTCCGCAAGCGGAGTTATACCCACTGATCACAGAATAAAACTCTTGAACAATAGCGTTTTTCGTTTTTTTTTGCAAGAGGGCGCAGGACGAGCGCAACGCCACCCGAATGGATGGCAATGTCAACAACATACCAAATCAGGTGGGGGGACGCCCCCCTCGCTCCAGCATTGCCGCAAACGGTGTGGAGTTTTGCGGAGCAAAACTCCTAAAGCATTGACGCTAAAGCGGCATTGCTTACGCTACCCCCCGTGCGGGGGCTCCGCCCCCGCAACGCCCCCGCCGTTTC
>JAITGR010000201.1 GCA_031280455.1 Spirochaetaceae bacterium | reverse complement strand
AGCTGACATTTCAGGATGTTGAAATAATCAAAAAGACCTTTGTCCGCGTGCAAGTCGCGCACTACCACGCGCGCATCGAATACCCCGCCGCGCAAAACGCCCTCGCTCCACATGGTGCGGCCGCTGTGCACAGCGCGCCTACCCTTCCTCGCGCGTAATGCCCGCGCCCAGCGCGGTAAGGCGGGCGGTTATGTTTTCATAGCCGCGTTCAATCTGGTACACGTTGCGTATAACGCTTTGGCCTTCGGCGCAGAGGGCGGCTATGACCATCGCCATGCCGGCGCGCACGTCGGGGCTGGTAAGCACGCTGCCTGAGAGTTTTGCCGGGCCGGATATGACGGCGCGGTGCGGGTCGCAGAGGACGATGCGCGCGCCCATGCCGATGAGCATGTCAACAAAAAACATGCGCGATTCAAACATTTTTTCGTGGATAAGGCAGGTGCCTTCGACCTGGGTCGCCAAAACGGTCGCTATGCTGGTTAAGTCAGGCGGAAAACCCGGCCAGGGCGCGTCGTCAATGCGGGGTATCATGCCGCCCAGGTCGTTGTTCACTTTCCGCGCCTGTTTTTGGGGGACGTACAGCGTTGTGCCGCTATGCTCCCAGCTAACCCCCAGTTTTCCAAAGGCGATTTTCGCCGGTCGCACATCGCCGGGGATCACGCCTTCGATTTCAATTTCGCCGCCGGTTGCCGCGGCAAGGCCGATAAACGAGCCGACCTCCATAAAATCCGCGCCCAGGGCAAACGCGCAGCCGCCCAGTTTTTTAACGCCGGTTATGCGTAAAATGTTGGAACCGGCGCCGGTTATGCGCGCGCCCATTGCCGTAAGCATACGGCACAAATCCTGCACATGCGGCTCGCAGGCGGCGTTGGAAAGCACGGTTTCGCCGTCCGCCAACACCGCCGCCATTATGGCGTTTTCGGTCGCGGTAACCGAGGCTTCGTCCAGGAAAATGTCCGCGCCTGAGAGTTTTGCGGCGCTGAACTCGTAGTTGTCGCGCGTCGTTACCGAAGCGCCCAGCTCGCCAAGGGCCAGAAAGTGCGTGTCCAGCCGCCTGCGCCCAATAACGTCGCCGCCCGGGGGGGGGAGCAGCGCCGAGCCGGTGCGGGCAAGAAGGGGGCCGGCGAACAAAATAGACGCGCGGATTTTTTCCGCGAGTATGTAGGGGACGGCGCTGGTTTTTAGCCCCCCCCCCCGCAGCTGCCAGGTATCCGCCGCGCGCCGGCAGACTTCGCCGCCCAGGTTCCGGTATATGTCCAGCATAACCTGCACGTCTTCAATGTCGGGGACGTTGGACAGCACCACCGGCTCGTCCGTAAGGAGCGAGGCCGCAATGCAGGGCAGCGCCGCGTTCTTGTTGCCGCTGGCCTTGATTTTTCCGCGTATAGGCCGCGAACCTTCAATGATGTATTTACTCATACGTCCTCGTATATGTTCAATTTTCAAATTTATTAAAATTATACATACCGCTTATAATGCCGATTATGCTCACCGCGAACGGCCTGTTTGCCGTATCGGTATTGATGGTGTAATACGAGTTCTCCTCGCGGCTGCCCAGCGCCATTTGCAGCGTAATGTATACTTTTAGATGCCGCACCGGCTCCAGCCGTATGCCGGGAATTACCTGCCCTGAATGCGCGCCCAGCGAATACACAAAGCTGCTAAAGAACGTTGTGTTGAATAAAATGCGCGGGTTAAAACTTATGTTAAACGCGGCGTTATACGCTTGTAACAGCAGGGTTTTGTCGTCTTCGTCCGGTTTTATTTTGTTTTTGGTAATCGCGTACCCGTTCTGTTCGGCGTTGTAGTACAGTTCCGCGTTCAGCTTCAGCCTACCGCCAAAAAAGTCCTGGATAAAACCGGCGTTGTACGAAAACAGAAAATCGCGCCAAATCTCGGTTGTCTGGTCGTAGGTGTACGACGCCATAGCTTCGGCGTATATTTCCCATGTTCTAAAAAAAGTTTTATTCATAGACAGAAAAAAGCGCAGCGGCATAATCTTGTGGTAGAATACGCCAAGGTCAACGTCGATAAACGGAATGGCCAGGTTGAATTTCATCCCGTAGCCAAACTCTTCTATCTTTGGTTTCTTTACATCGTTAAGCAGGCCGCGCCTCGCCATCATAATAAACTGAAGGCCGCCTATGCCTATGGGTACATCGACGCGCATTGAGTAGGCGTCGCCCGGGTTTTCGATGCTCAACGGCACGCGCGCGACCAGGTCGGTGTACGGGAAGTTGGGCGAGCAGCCCCAGTGCAGGTCGAATTTTCCCGCGCGTATGTACGCAATGTTTATAAAATTGTAATCAAGAAAAAATTCCTTAAACGATATAGGTATTTCGTTGTTTTCGACCGAAGGAATGGCGAAGTTTACGGTTTGCCGGACGCGCAGCATACTGGACGGCTGTATGGTAAGGCCTATGGTCGCGCTCATCGACGCGCCGACTATCGCGTCAAAAGATTCGTCTTCGGGGTTGAAGCGCCAGGGCTTTTTGAAGTTCCAGGGCGTTTCGGAAAAGCCGGGAAATATGCCCAGCCCAACGGAGTACGAAGCGTCCAGCCCGAACCCGGGGGCCGCGGCGCCGGCTTGCAAAAAGTCCTCGCGGCCTATCGAGTACGGATCGTTGTCCGGCGAGGCGCTTTTTTCAAAAAGTTCGTCTTCATTTTTGTCCAGCAAATTATCCTGCGCGGCGGCGCCGGAACAGACGGCGGCACACAAGAGCGCGGCGCAGAGCTTTTTCATTTGTTGGCCTGTTCCAGAAATGATTTTGAAAACGTGCTGTCCGGCAGTTTGCCGAACGCCGGCTTCCCGATGGTTATCTGCGTACGCTCCTTGACGAACGCGCCGTTTATGGTCGCGCCGCGCAGCTCGTCGGTCAGCAGAATCGCTTTGGGCACAAAACGCCCCTGAACGGCGTGGTAGTCGGGTATTGCGCTTGAACGCAGCAGTTGTCCCGAAAGGCTGTAGTCTTCGGTCTTGCGCAAAAGGCCGTCCTCGCTCACCCAGATTTTCATTTTGGGGTAGGTTACATCGGCACCGGCGGCTTCCAGCGAGAGTACCCGGCATTTGAAGCGGCCAAGGGTCGCGTTCGACGCACCGGCGACTTTGTAGTCGGTCGAGAGCGTCGAGCGGGTAAAATCGCTGTTACGCGCGTTGGAATTCTGAAAGCGCTCTTTGCTGGAGGTCGAATTGAATTTACGGCTTTCGGGGTCGTAGAACCAAAGCGTATCGCCCTGCTTCAAATACCCCTGCCCCCGGC
>JAITGR010000194.1 GCA_031280455.1 Spirochaetaceae bacterium | reverse complement strand
AGTTTCTTTTTCATACAAATTCTCCTTAAAAAAATGAAAAATAATAAACCAAACCGTTTTATGGCTGCCCAAAAAACCTGAAATACCCCAGTTCAGGCGTTCAAATTTGAACGGCCATGCCACAGTTTCTATTGTATTTTCGGCGTTCCGCGCTTGTTAGTCAAGAGGGGGGGCGCGGCCAGGGGGCAACGTTGGGAAACACTTATTAAACCACGGAAGGCACGGAAACCACGCGGAAAAAGCCCCCAATTCCGTGTCCATTCCGCGTTTTTCCGTGGTTTGTTTTACGCGGCACGCTTTAATCAGCATTCCCTTAAGGTTTTGCCGCAATCTGCCGATACTGTAGACGGAACTGTAGGGAAGCCCGGGGAGCGGGGGCTTGCGTTTCATTGGCGCGGAAGATGGCGGCGTACCGGTGTGTAGTGCCGCCGCGCCGCCCGCCGGAGGATTCGCCGCATGGCTTTTTATAGAAATCTTTTTACGCGCGCTCTCTCGCGGCGCCGGCATTTTCTCGCCGCCTGTGGAGGCGTTTTGTGTGCGCGCTTGATGCTGGCCGCCGCGCTTTCGGGGTGTTCCAGTGTGCCGGTCGCGCCGGAGCGTGTGTTTAATGTAGGCGACGCGGTTGTTGTTATTGCCGGCGATTTAAGCGGCTCCACCGGCAGGGTAGTCGATGCTGACGCTTCGCGCGCATGGTATACAGTGGATTTTGAAAACCACATCCAGGCGCGGCGGCTGTACTGGAATCAACTGGATAATGCCCGCCGCAGCGCGCGAACGACGTTTGCCGAAGGCGACCGCGTAGTTGTCTATGAAGGCGCGCTGGCAGGAAAGGTCGGCCGCGTCGCGCGGGTGTATCCGCTGCTTGACGATTACATGCTTCAGTTTGATGACGGGGTGCAGGCCGGCCGTTTTTACGCGACACAGCTGCGTTTGTGGACACCGCCGCCCGCTGCCGCGGCGCAGTCGGCCAACGCCGCGTACGAGCCGCCCAAGGTGCTTATTGTGCCGTTCAGCGGCGCGGTTCTTGGCGCGGATGTGGGGGAAACGTTTGCCTGGCATCTTGCCAATCTTCCTGATATAACAAAAAATTACACAGTTGTCCCATTCACCGCGAACATTCGGCGCAAGACCAGCGACGAGCTGCTTTTGGATTACGAGCATGTGTACTATAGTCCGGCGCTGGATATGAGCGAACAGCTTAACGCCGATTATGTATTTACCGGCTATACGCGCTCTGTCGGCAGCCAGTCGCTGCTTTTGCTGGTTATGCTGGAAGCGAAAACAGGCCGGCTGGTTGCCGGCGACTGGCAAAGTTTTTTGAACACGCAGCAGATTCCGGGTTTTTTTCCGGTTATGGTAAAAAAAATTCTTGCCGCGGCGGAAAAAAACACAAAGGCTGAACGGCCCAAGCTCGCTGTCCGCACAATCAGCATTCCTGGCGGCATAGAGCCTGCCGCGGCGGAAGCGCTTTCCAGCCTGCTGGCTATTGAAATTGCGAATAACGGCATGTTTTCGGTGTACCCGCGCGACGCGCTGGACGCGCAGCGGGCAGAAGGGGCCGACAAAACTGCCGCGACCAAGGCCGATTATGTGCTGAGCGGCAAGATTGCCAGCTTCAACACAAAGAATCAGTTTTTGGCCGAGGTTGTGCGGGTAGAAAACAATGTTCTAAAAACCGGCGCGTCTATAGACTTTGGCACTGTTGAAGACGCTCTGTCAAAAATCCGAAAACTCGCCGGTACGCTGACAAGCGAGTAAGCCCTGCCTCCGCCCGAGCTTAAGGGCAATGCTGATTAAATCCATTTTTTTGAGGTTACTGTCGCAAAACTGGAGTTTTGCAACAACAACCTCTATATTCGTTATAATTCGCGTAATTCGCGGATTTTTCCTTTCTCATTTAATCAGTGCTTCCCAAAGCCCGAAAACCGGCCGTTGGCCCCTGCCATCCTAAGTCCGAAAACTGATATACTGCCGTAAAGGGGGCGGGTATGCCGGCTGGAAAGAAAAAGGCGCTTATCAGCGTGTACGATAAAGAAAATATCATGGAGTTCGCGCGGTTTTTGCAGGGCGCGGGCTGGGAGATTATTTCGACGGGGGGGACGGCCGCGTTTTTGCGGGGCGGCGGCGTTGAGGTTACGGACGCGGGCGAGCTTACCGGTTTTCCTGAATGTCTGGACGGGCGGGTAAAAACGCTGCATCCGGCTATTCACGCCGGCTTGCTTGCCAGGCGGGACAGCGCCGCGCACCTGCAAACGCTCGACGCGCGGGGGATGCCGCTCATCGACCTGGTGTGTGTCAACTTGTATCCGTTTTTTGAAAAAGCGCGCGCGGCGGGTCCTTTTGCGGAAACGCTGGAATTTATCGACATTGGCGGGCCGGCGATGCTGCGTTCCGCGGCGAAAAACTTTGCCGGTGTGCTCGCGCTGACGAGTCCTGCCGACTATCCGCGCGCCATGGCCGAGATTACGAGCGGCCAGAGCGATTTCGCGTTTCGCAAATATTTGGCGGCCAAGGTCTTCAATCTTACGGCGGCGTACGACGCGGCGGTGGCGCATTTTCTTATGGCCGGCGGCGGCACATCTGCTGCCGAAGACGCAGACGCGGACTTCCCGCCGTACTGGCAGGCGGCGCTCAAAAAGAAGGCGGTTCTTCGCTATGGTGAAAACGCGCACCAGAAGGCGGCGTTGTATGTGTACGCTGGCCGCGGCGGGGTGTTTGTGGATGCGGAGGTGCTGGGCGGCAAAGAACTTGGTTACAACAACATCCGCGATGCCGATATTGCCTGGAAAGCGGTGTGTTCGTTTGGCTTGGCCGGCGCGGGTGGGTGTGCTCCGGCGGGCAGCGGCGAGCTTGCGCGGCTTTTGCCGGGCGGCTGGACGGAGGAGCCGGCGGCGTGTTGCGTGGCGGTGAAGCACAATACGCCGTGCGGTATCGGCCTGGGGGGGGATGCGGCGGCGGCGTTTCTTAAAGCAAAGGCCGGCGACCCTGTTTCGATTTTTGGCGGTATTGTCGCGTTTAACTGTGTGGTGGATGTCGCCGCCGCGCGGGCGCTGAACGAGCTTTTTTTGGAGCTTGTTATCGCGCCGGATTTTGAACCGGCGGCGCTGGCTCTGCTGCGGGAAAAACCGAATCTGCGTGTTGTGCGTATGACGCGCGCGCCGGAAGACCGCGCCGAGTGTGTGAGTGTGGACGGCGGGCTTTTGGTGCAGGGATCAGGCGGCGGGCGGCTTTTTGCGGCGTGGGAGTTGCCGACAAAAATCCCGCCCCGCGCGGAGGATATTCCTGACTTGGTTTTCGCGCTGCGCGCGGCGCGCTGGGTTAAATCTAACGCTATTGTTGTCGCGCGGGACGGGGCTGTGCTGGGTGTGGGCGGCGGCGAGACGAGCCGTATTTGGGCGGCGGAGTTGGCGCTTGCACGGGGGCGGGAGCGGGCCGCCGCGCTGGCTGCTCTCGCAGGGGCGGGTGCCGCCGGTGTGCCGCCTGAGCTTTGTTCCGGCGCGCCGCCTGCCGTGCTTGCCTCGGATGCTTTTTTCCCGTTTGATGATGTTGTCAATCGTGCTGCCGAGTACGGTATCCGCGCTATTATCCAGTGCGGCGGCTCGCAAAACGACCGGCTTTCTGTCGAGGCGTGCGACCGGCACGGTATTGCGATGGTGTTTACCGGTATACGTTGTTTTAAGCATTAGGGCAACGCTGATTAAATCAAGCATTAAATTCGGGGCGCATTTTTGCTGCGCAAAAACCGGGCTATCCGCTCCAATTTGGCCGCTTTGCGGCCAAATTCCGCTTCTATCCCTT
>JAITGR010000188.1 GCA_031280455.1 Spirochaetaceae bacterium | reverse complement strand
CCTTGAACTCAGGGATTTCTTTCCAGTCCGTTACGCGCTTCTCTCGTGTTTCACCCATAAAAAACCTCCGCCTTTAGGTACAGACTCATGTGTATAGCATATTCAAAGAATTGTTAAGCTGGCGTAGGGCCGGCCCCTTTTCTGGCGGTTTACGGTACGAGGTCGTCGCCGAGCATGAGAATGGTGCCTTCTTCGCGGCCTTCGCGGAACCAGTCCATGAATGTTTTGAGGGCGGCCTCTGAATCTTTTTTGGGGATGGGTCCCAGAACATCGAGTTCTTCGCGCACTTCGATTTTGCGGTTTGCCGAAATGTTGGCAAGGATTTTGTCGCGGAATGGTTCGTCGCGGCCTTTGATGAGGACGGCGATTTCTTTGACGCTCATGCCGTGGAGTTTTATGCGCAGCGCTTTGTTGTCCGATTTTACAACGTCTTCCAGCGTGTACAGGCGTTCTTTGAGTTCGCGGCCAAGTTCCGGGTCGGCGTCGTCAAGCTCGGAAAGGATTTTGTCGCCAAAGGCAAGGTCGCTTTGTTTGAGTATGGACGCCAGCGCGCCCATGCCGTCGACGGTGTGCGTCGCGCCGCTGCCGAGTTTGCGTGTCTTTTCGCGCAGTGCTTGCGCCGTCTTTTCCAGCACTTCCGGCGACACCTGCCCCAGCCGCCCTATGCGCCGCGCGACCTCCAGCTTCCATTTGTCGTCGGCCTTTGCCAGCGCGGCGGCGGCGCTTTTGGGGGCTATTCTTGACAGTATCAGCGCGCCGGTCGCGGGACTTTCGTCACGCAGCACCAGGGCTATTTGTTCGCCGCTTAAATCTTCCAAAAACGCAAACGAGGTTTCCCGCGCCTGGGGGACGGCGGTTTTAAGAAAGTGTTCGCCGCGCTCCGGCCCGAACGCCGCGTACAAAAGCCGGCGCGCTTCTTCGAGGCCGCCGGCGTGCCGGCCAGAAAATCCATAATCGCCCGAAAATATTTTTTGGAATTCGGCAAAGATTTCCGCCGCTTCTTCCTGGGTTATGCCGCGTATTGCCGCTATTTCGCGCGATATGTGCTCGACCTGGGCCGGCTCCAGGTTTGCGAGTATGCCCGCCGCCTCGTCCGAGCCGACGAGGATGAGGAATTTGGCGACTCTGCGGTACTTCGATTCTTTTTCGCCTGTAGGCGCTTTCGGCGCGGGCGCCGCCGGAGAGGGCGCCGCCGTCTTTTGCGGCGCGGGTACTTTGGCGAAGCCTGCCGCCGTCTTTTGCGGCGCGGGCGCGGGGGGAGGGGGGGGGGCGTTGTTTGCTGCGCCAGAAGTACTGGCGGCGCCAGAAGTACTGGCTGTGCCAGAGGTACTGGCGGCGCTCCACACGGCGATTCGCTCCAGCCACTCGGTGTCTTCGGGGCGTTCTTCTTTTTCCTGGGATTGTATTTTTTTATATGCGTCAAGGCCGCGTTTATGTAACATTTTTACTCCGCAGGCCGTCTGTTATCCAGCCGTTTATAACTTCGATGCGTTTGACAATCGCGGACGGTATATCAACGTAATTTTCGGCAAGGGGGCTGGCACGAACGCCGATAAGTCCGTACAGAATAACGCCGTCGGCTGCCGGTTCTATGTAGTAATCTATGTACAAATCGTTTTCTTTTATGACGGGTACAAACAGAAAATGAACTGTTTTGAAGTTGGTCAGCGAAAACCGGATGCCGTGTCCGGCTTCCGATACGTCGGCGCGGTAGTAACAGTTGCCAAAATTGGAATCTTTAAGCCGCATGTAGCGTATTTCTTCCCGCGGCATTTTTTCCGCCGGTATGGTATCCGGCATTTTCCGGTAGTTTTTTTCGCTGACAATGCGCGACGCTTCCTGAAAGAGCGGTATGGAGCGTTTGCGTGTTGTAGAATAGTAGGTACGGCCTTCCAGCATATCCAGATTTTTAAGCGCGTTGTATATATCTGTTTTGCTGGTGTTTTTTATATCCGAAATAAATATAAGCGTTTCTATGATGTATTTGTATCTGCCGCCCGAAGGCATTAGGTTTGGAATACCGGCGGCTGCGGACGGAAATACAGTAAGAGCGCGCGCGCCGTTTGTGTTGACGTATATGCTTGCTTTTTCTATACGCGCCTTGATTTTTGGCGGCAGTTCCGGGAACAGCGCCGTAAACGGGCGGAGCGCCGCGCTGTCGGGCGGGGGCGCGGCGGCGGCGGCGGCACAGACAAAAACAGCCAAAAGCGCGGCAAGCGCGCGCGGCGGCCTCATACAGCGCCTTTTTTGCCGGCAACAGCGCCGGCGGTTTTGAGCAGTATCCATACATCAAGCCAGATAGACCAATTTTCGATGTAGTAGGTATCCAGCATGATGCGGTCTTCGTAGCTCGTTTCCGAGCGCCCGGAAATCTGCCACAGGCCGGAAAGCCCCGGTGTTACCGAAAGCATGTAGTGTATTTTGTTTTTATATACCGAAAACCGGTTTTCAAATTCGTCCGCCGGATGCGGGCGCGGACCGGCAAGGCTCATTTCGCCCAAAAATATATTCCACAACTGTGGCACTTCATCAATGCTTGTCCGCCGTAAAAATTTTCCGATTGCCGTAACGCGGGGGTCGTTGTCGATTTTTTGCTTTTGCTCCCACTGCGCTTTCATTTCGGGGTTTTTTTCGAGGATTTCGTTTAGTTTCTTTTCCGCGTCAACAACCATCGTTCTGAACTTCCACGCGGTAAACAGTTTCCCGCCCCGCCCTATCCGTTTTTGTCCGTAGAACACCGGCCCGGGCGAACTCAGTTTTACCAGCACACCCGCCACAAGAGAAACGGCGACGATTAACGGCGAAAAAATCAGGCAGACGGCTATATCCATGCCGCGTTTAATGAGCAGATTGCCGCGTTTGGTAAGGTTGTGGGTGGAGGCAAAGCCGAGTATGCCGCCGAGGTCGCGCACCGCCACAACCACCGTCGTCATTTTGGTGTGCGGTATCAGTATCGTGTACCGGTAGTGCGTCATAATAAAGTTAGCAAGGGCGCTCTCGTTGATGTCAATAGTCCTGCTTTCCACAATGATTGCCGTTTTATAGCCGTGCCGTTTGATAAACTCGTGCGTTGCTTCGGTCGGGGGAGCGCAGGGTATGCCGCGGTACGCTTCCTGCGCGCCGCCGTCTTTGCACATGCCGCCGGTATCGACAATCAGCATGGGGCGGTAGCCGAGTTCGGGATGTTCGAGCAGCCGGTCGATGACCGTCCGGCCTTCCGCCCCGCTGCTGTAGACAATGGTGCCCACGCCCCACCAGGAAAAGCGCGAAAAAACATGGCGGGCTATCTCCCGCGCAAGGGGGATTACGATTACCGCAAACGGTATGGCGAGGAGCAGGGCGAGCGCGAGTGCCGTCCGGTCGTCCGTTTCTACTTCGATAGAGAGCGCGATACCGGCAAAAAGACAGGCACAGCAGAGCGAGACGCGCCGCACCTCGTCCGCCGGCGGCAGCATGATGCCCGGATAGAGTTTTGAGGCGTAAAACACGACGATAAACACCGGCAGGTACACCCAGTACGTTATAAACGAGCGAAAGTTGATAAGCGAATGGTCAATCAGGTTGATGATAAAAAAACTGCTGCC
>JAITGR010000006.1 GCA_031280455.1 Spirochaetaceae bacterium | reverse complement strand
TCCGCGTCCAGATTGTCCGCTTCGGCCTCGTACGACAAAATCAGCCGGTGCCGCAAGACCGGCAGCGCCGCTTTTTTAACATCGTCGGGGCGCACAAACGGCGAGCCGTCGAACAGCGCCTGGATTTTCGCGCAGTGGTGCAGCGCTATGGCGGCGCGCGGCGAAGCGCCATAGGCAATGTAGCGGTAGATGCTTTCCTTGGCGGCTTTTCCGGCTATAGAGTCCGGTTTAACCGAGTGCCGCGCGGACAGGAGTTTTGCCGAAAGCGGGCGCGTCGCGGCGCAAATGTGGACAATGTATTCGGCTATTTTTTTATCCAGGTGAATTGAGTCGGCAAGCTGGCGGAGCTGCTCGATGATGCCGGCGTTGAGGAAACTTGCCGGCGGACTTGCCTGGCGCTGCTTGTTTTCGCCGGAGATTGCCGCGTTCAGCGCCAGAATCGCCAGCTCTTCCTTGTCCGAAGGATAGTCGACGCGCAGTTTCAGCAGAAAGCGGTCTAACTGCGCCTCCGGCAGCGGATAGGTGCCTTCGTGCTCAACGGGATTTTGCGTCGCAAGCACAAAAAACGGCTCCGGCAGTTTCCATGTGGTGTCCCCGATAGTAACCTGATACTCCTCCATAGCCTCCAGCAAGGCCGACTGCACCTTCGCCGGCGCGCGGTTTATCTCGTCCGCCAGAATGATGTTGGCAAAAATAGGCCCTTTGCGAACGGAAAAATTATTTTGCGCCGCCTCCCACACAAGCGTTCCGGTAAGGTCGGCGGGCAGCAAATCCGGCGTAAACTGCACGCGCTTGAACAAGAGCCCCGTTACGGCCGCCAGGCACTTTACCGACAACGTTTTGGCAAGCCCGGGCGCGCCTTCTATAAGAATATGCCCGCCGGCGACAAGCGCGGTTAGCAGGCCGTTTGTCAATTCTTCCTGCCCTACAACGCGGGAGGACATAGCTTCGTGGTAGCGGGCGTATATCAGTTTTACCCGCTCTATACCCGCGTTAAAATCCTGTTCATTCAAAGTCTGCGGCATTTACTCCCCCAAATATTTTTTTATAAGCTCCAGTTTCAGATTCCGCACTTTTTCGCTTATAGAAACTTTGTATATATGCGGATTCAGTATACGTTTATACGACGGGTCAAGCGTATCAAGCCCGGCAATGCAGTGCTGGCGCAGCGCGGAAAGCGGCACAGGCGGCGTTATCTGCCGTCCGGCGGCGACGTATTTTTTAAGCAGCGCGCGCGGCGGCGCTTCCAGAAGGCAGCGGAAATGCCGGTAGTCGGCTGACGGGTGATAAAACGTATACACCGCGCCCGCCTCAAACGTTTCGCTGTCCGCCCCGTCGTCCAGCGCGTTAATGTCGGCAAGCGCCATGCCGTTTTTGTCGGTAACGCGCCACACCTGCTTTACCGCGGGCACCGTTGTTTTTTCGGGGTTGTCCGAAAATTTAATAACCGGCGCCAACTCCCCGCTTGTCCGCTGGTGCGCGGTAAGTTTATACACCCCCGCAAACGCCGAATCCTGCCCGCCGGTTATCATCTTGGTGCCCACGCCCCAGCTGTCCACCGGCGCGCGGTTGCCAACCAGCGTTGCGATAATTTCCTCGTCAAGGTCGTTGGAGACGGCTATTGTCGCGCGGGGGAAGCCCGCCGCGTCCAGGCGTTTGCGGACTTCGAGCGAAAGGTAGTGAATGTCGCCGGAATCCAGCCGCACGCCAAAATTGCCGCCGCGCTTTGCCACTTCGGCTCCGGCTTTTATCGCGTTTTCCACGCCGCTTTTTAAGGTGTCGTAGGTGTCTATCAAAAACACGGGATGTTCGGGATACAGCTGCGCGTACGCGCGGAACGCTTCCTCCTCGGACGGAAACGCCATAACCCAGGAGTGCGCCATGGTGCCCATAACCGTAAGGCCGAATTTTTTGCCGGCTTCCACATTGGACGTCGCCTGCGCCCCCCCGATAAACGCCGCCCGCGACCCGCTCAACGCGCCGTCGGCCCCCTGCGCCCGCCGCAGGCCAAACTCCATAATCGCGCCCTTGCCCGCAGCCAGAAACACCCGCGCCGCTTTGGTGGCGATAAGGCTCTGGAAGTTAATGGTATTCAGCACAAGCCCTTCAATAATTTGGCACTCAATCAGCGAGCCTGAGACCCGCAGCAGCGGTTCCTGGGGAAACACCACATTGCCCTCGTCCTGCGCGAACACGTCGCCGGAAAACCGGAACGCCGCAAGCCAGGCAAGAAAGTCCGCATCGAACATGCCCAGCGACCGGAGGTAGTCAATGTCCCCGGCGCTGAAGCTAAAGCCGGCGAGTTTGTCCAGCAGGGTTTGGAGTCCGGCGAACACGGAAAATCCGCCGCCAAAGGGGTTGCGCCGGAAAAACATTTCAAAAACCGCGTTCTGGTTAATCTGTTGTTTCCAGTACCCCTGCGCCATCGTCAATTCGTAAAAATCGGTAAACAAGCCGGATGTCTTTTCCACAATCACTCCCGCGCCGCCAGGCGGATTTTAGACAGTATGAAGTATACTATGCGGGACTGGATGTCCACAAGGACACGATACCGTTGGTAGTGCCGGGGAGCAGGGGAACGGCAAGACGGTACAGGCGGCGTATGCGGCGGGCTGCCTGGGGTACACGTTGTACCGGAGGCTTTGACTTGACAGACAGCGCGCTTGCATAGTATAATGCTTCATCATGTCAATAAGCGCTTTATGCGGGCGCTTTACACTATGGAGGGAACTTTGAAAAACGCGATAAAATTATGTATGTGCGCCGCCGTTGTGGCGGCTGTTTTCGGACTTGCGGCGTGCCAGAAAAACAAGGACGGGCAGACAAAAAAGCGCACGGTAACACTGGCGCACAATCAGACCTCGCTGGAAAATCCGTATTCCTATGGCGCGATTAAGTTTAAGGAAGTGGCCGAGCAAGTTTCGGACGGCGCGATTACGGTTATTGTCCACCACGGGACACTGGGCGAAAACGAAAATGAGCTGGTGGAAAAACTCGAAATGGGCGCCGTTGATATCGTCAATGTTTCGCCTGGTTTTATGTCCGCTATCGGCGTGCCGGAAGTGGACATGCTTTCTATGCCGTATCTTTTTGAAAGTTTTGACCACTGGATGGCCGCCCTGGACGGCGATTTTGGCGAGACCATGAACGAGCTTATCGAAGAAAAAACAAACGGCCGTTTTCTTATCCTTGGGTACTGGACGGCTTCGGTGCGCGACTATTACGGCAAAAAGCCGGTTTCAAAACCTGCCGATTTGCGGGGCATGACACTGCGGGGGCAGTCGGCGCAGGTTCAACAGGATTTTTGGAAAGCGTGCGGGGTTACGCCGGTGTCTATCGCCTGGGGCGAACTCTACCAGGCGCTTCAACAGGGCGTTGTGGATTCCGCCGAAAATGACTACACCAACTTTATGCTCAAAGAACACCACAAAACACCGAACGGCAAGTACATAAGCGAAACACATCACGATTTTACCACCCGCCTCTTTTTAACATCCGGCGCGTTTTGGAATAAACTTTCCAATGAGGAAAAATTGTGGATAAGCGAGGCGGCGGACGCGGCGACCGAAGAAGAGCGCGCGGTGTGCATCCGCATGGGCGGCGAATCGAAGGCGAAAGTCATTGAAGACGGCGCGGTGGTCATCGATTTTGATGACGTGGATATCGCCGCGTTCCGCGAGCTTGCCATTCCTATTCAGGATGCGTTCGCGCAGAAAAACAACATGACGTATCTTCTGGAGATGGTGCGCGCGGCAAAATAAAACGCGCCGCGCGGGGCTGTCTCGCTTCGGCGTATTGCATGGAGGAAGTGATGTTCAACAAAGTTGTACGGGCGCTGCAAAAGGCGCAAATAACAGTGGGCGGCGTGTTTTTGGGCATCTTTCTTGTCGCGGTCGTTGTGCAGATAGCGGCGCGCTATGCCGGCGTTTCGCTTATCTGGACGGAAGACGTGTCGCTGTACTCGTTCATCTGGGCTGTTTTTATGGGCGCGGCGGCCATGGTGTACGAGCGGCGGCATTTTGCGTTTACGTCGCTTTCCGATTTCGTGCGTTCTCCGGCGGG
Source organism: Spirochaetaceae bacterium (assembly GCA_031280455.1). Next base: position 2,279 of record JAITGR010000006.1, on the reverse strand, counting down.
GAAATTTTGGGTGTCCATCGCGATTTCGGCGATTATTTTAATTTTTTCGTTTTTTATGCTGTATTACGGCATACGCATAGCAAAGCAATTCTGGAACTACCGCTGGGTAACCATTCCCCAGTTTAAGCGCGGCCCGGTCTGGCTGTGCGTGCCGATAGCCGGCGCGACCATGACGCTCTACGCGGCGGCGCTCATTCTTAACGACATCGCGGCTTTTGCGCGCCGGAAAAACGCCGGCTCTGCCGCGTAAGGAGTGTATCGTGGGTTTTTTACTGGCGTTTTTGTTTATCGCGTGTATTGCGCTGGGCGTCCCCATCTCGTTTGCGCTGGGGGCAATTTCTTTAACCGGAATCGCCCTGCTGGACGGCGTGCCGAACATGGTTGTCTTTACCAAAATGTTCAACGGCCTGGGGAGTTTTACCCTCCTTGCCGTGCCGCTTTTCATCCTTGCCGCCAACCTGATGAACGAAGGCTCCATATCAAGCCGCCTTATCAACGTCAGCTCCGCGTTTGTCGGGCATTTACGCGGCGGGCTGGCACATTCAAACATCATTGTTTCCATGATTTTCGCCGGCATCTCCGGCTCTTCGCAGGCGGACACGGCGGGGATAGGCAAAGTGCTTATTCCCGCGATGGTCGACCAGGGCTACGACAAAGAGACCGCCGTCGGCGTTACGGCGGCATCCTCCACCCTGGGCTCGATTATTCCACCCAGCATCATCATGGTCGTGTATGCCGGCGTCGCCAACGTCAGCACCGGTGTGCTTTTTATAACCGGCATACTCCCCGGCGTGCTGCTGGGGCTGGCGCAAATGGCCGTCATTTTTTCGGCGCGGGCGCGCTTCCCCAAAGGCGAACGGCTTTCTGTAAAAGAAATCGCGCGCCGTACCGGTCAAGCCCTGCCGGCCCTTGTTACGCCGGTTCTGCTCATAGGCGGCATCGTATCCGGCTTTTTTACCCCGACCGAAGCGGCGGCGGTCGCCTGCGTGTACGCGCTTTTAGTCAGCTTCTTTTTCTACCGCAGCATCAAGGTAAAAGACCTCCCCCGCATACTTATAGAAACCATGAAACTTTCCTCGCTTTCGCTGTTCGCCCTGGCGACAGCCTGCGCGTTAGGCGAGCTGCTCAGCTACTACCGGCTGAACGAAGCGGTACAAGGCTTTTTTACCGCCCTGCCCGGCGGCGGCGTTGTGTTTCTGCTGACCGTCGTCGTCTTTTTTCTGTTCATAGGCACCTTCATGGACGCGGTGCCGGCGATAATTCTTTTTACCCCGATAGTGCTGCCCGCCGCCCTCGCGCTTGGCATAAGCCCCGTCATTCTGGGGCTTATCATCGTTATTACGCTGGCGCTGGGGCTTGTAACCCCGCCATACGGCCTCTGCCTGCTCTTGTCCGCCTCGATAGGAGGGCTGTCCATAGAGCGCGCCTTCAAGGGCGTGCTGCCCTACCTGCTGGTATCGCTCGCCGTGCTCGCCGTCATCGTGCTGTTCCCGGATTTTTTCCTTGCCGTACCCAGGCACCTGTTCCCCAAGCTGTTTGTGTAAACGGGCGCAAAAAATGGCAAAGAAACGTTTTTTGGCGGCAGTTTTCGCGGCGATTGCCGCCTGTGGCGTTTTCGCGCAAGAACACAAGCACAATTCGTTTGATATGCTGCTCGGCCTTAATGCCGGCCTGGGCATGACCCAGAATATTGGGGAAGCAATTCAAATAGGCGGGAGCATGCCGGAGCATATACCAAATGGCAATTACGCCATCGCGATTGACATAGGCTTTATGTATGACTTTTACCTTTTCTACTGGCTCTCGTTCAATACGGGCATGATGGCGCATCCAGAATACTATGCGATTTTAGACCAGGACATTAGCGGCGCAAAAAAGTTTGAAGATGTCATGGGCGCGCCATTGTGCCTTACAATACCGCTCGCCGTCCATGTAAATATTCCAAAAGCAGAATGGCTGTATGCGGGGATAGGCATAAACCTCAACATCCCGCTTGCCGGTATGCTGGACAAGCCTGCCGGCCACGATACAAAAGGCGATTTTTTTACCAGCCTGCCTATAGACATTGGGTTTGATTTTGTAAAACCCGGCGCGGGCGGCGGACGGTTCTTCTTTAGAATCACCCCTGAATTCCATAACAAAGGGACAACCATCCCGATAGGATTTATCTGGCAGCTTTACAACTGGAAACTCTCCGGCAAAGATTGATACAGCTTGTTTGCAGAATAAGGGCGCATGCCCACCGGAGCCAGAATACTGGCGCCGGTGGGCACCGCGCT
>JAITGR010000144.1 GCA_031280455.1 Spirochaetaceae bacterium | reverse complement strand
CGTTTGTGGCGGGAGACCGCCGCTGCCATAGCGAACGAGTTTCCCGCTATTGAAACGAGCTACATGTATGTCGACAACGCGGCGATGCAGCTTGTGCGCGCGCCGGGGCAGTTTGACGTTATTGTTACCTCCAATTTGTTTGGCGACATTTTAAGCGATGAGGCCTCGGTGCTGTCGGGATCTATCGGGATGCTTGCCTCGGCAAGTCTGGGGGAAAAGCCGGAAGGGCGCGCGTATCCGGCAGGTCTGTACGAGCCGATTCACGGCTCGGCGCCGGATATTGCCGGCAAAGACTGCGCCAATCCTTTGGCGGCGATTCTTTCCGGCGCGATGATGCTGCGCTACTCGTTTAGCCGCGAGGCCGAAGCGCAAAAGATTGAAGTCGCGGTACAGAAAGTGCTGCGCGCCGGTTTCCGCACCCGCGACATTGCCGGTAAAGGCGGCGAGGCTGGCTGCGCGTCAGAAAAACCAGCCGGCACCCGCGAAATGGGCGAAGCGGTGCTGGCGGCCCTATAACGCCGCCAGCGGCTCGACCGGCGGCGTGGAGCGCCGGCACGATCCGCTTTTTGTCTTGGTAAAACCGGCGGAAAACCGGCGCGCGCGTGGCCTCTTAAAAACGCACGTTTCGTAATGCTTTAGCCTGATGCAACAGGCTCTAATGCCCCACCGTGAAAAAAAAAGGCCGGACGTCAAAAACGCACCGGCCCTGCCCTTGAGGCATGTTGGCAGCACAGTGATTTGGGAGGGGAACCGTGCTTCCAACACTTATAATATCGTCAAAAAGCCGAAAAACTTTAACCCGCGCCGCAGGCGGCCTCGCCACAAGCCTGCCCAAGGCGCTACGCGCCTTGGGCTTGGAGTTGCGCGTAGCGCAACTCCAAACGCAAAACGGCTTCGCCGTTTTGCGTCGCCTACTGGCTGCCGGCGATTAACAACCAGTACAATGAAGGCGCTATGACTGCCCCCAAACGGTTTTTCGTCTGTGTGCTTGCCGTGCTGCCCGCCGCCTTGTTTTCGCGCGACGTACTCGGCGCGTCTGTCGAACTCGCTACGGGTCTTTTGGGCGGCACGACAAACGAGTACGTGTTTATGGGCGGCAAAACCGTAAGTACGCTCGCCTGGCACGAACAGGCCTTGCCGGCAATCAGCGTGTCCGGCAGGCTGCGCGTGTGGCATTTCTTCGCCGGTCTTGCGTTGTTTTCGGCGCTTCCGCTGGCCGCCCGCTCCGGCGTCATGGAAGACTTTGACTATCTGCTGGACGACTCGGACGCGGTTTCGCACTATTCCCGGCACGATTTATACACCGACAGGCACGGCAGCATGGCGTTTACGCTGGGATATACGTTTGCGTTCCGCAATTTTCAACTGGAGCCGTCCGCCGGTCTTGCGTACTTTGCGCGGAAATGGTCGGCGCAGGACGGCTACCTGCAATATCCGCCCAACGGCAGCAGCGAACCGTGGGACGCGGACTGGCCAAAAACCAGTGTTTCCGGCACGCTCATCAGTTATGAACAAGTTCTGTACACCGTGTTTGCGGGCGTGCGCGGCGCGTACACCATAAAAAACCGCGTTACCCTTTCGGTCAGCGCGCGCCTGTATCCGTATATCTGGGCCGAAGCGCTGGACAGTCACTTTATTCGCGGCGCGCAGTTTTTGGACACGATGCAGGGCGGCATAGGAACCGAAGTCGAGGTGTCGGCTGTGTACTATCCTGGTGCGGCAAAAAGCATGGGATTCGTTGCGGGGCTCCGGTACGAAGGTATCTACCGGCTAAAAGGAACGACGCTTGTAAACAGCATAGGTGAAGGCGGCGGTGCCTTTACGCCTATCTCCGGTTCTCAGTCCGGCACAGACAGTACGCTCTTTAGCGGAAAGCTGGGCATTGTGTTCAACATCGAATCCCCCGGCCCCTGATCCACAGAAAAACCCGTTTATTCCGCGTTTTTCCGTGGTTAGATTTTACGTGAGTGATTGCGGCCTCTTGCAATTTTTGGCGTGGCGCGGTAGGCTTTGGTTGGCTGGTGGTGAACCGGCTAGATTAGGTCAAGGAGGCCATAGTGCCCTGCGGAAGAAAGCGAAAATTGCGCAAAATCGCCACGCATAAACGTAAAAAAAAGCTGAGAAAAAACAGGCATAAGAAAAAGCGGTAAGCCGCTTTCTGGTTTTCGGGCGGAATGCCCGTTTTGCGGACGTCATATAACGGTATTATCCGAGCTTCCCAAGCTCGTGACGCGGGTTCGACTCCCGTCGTCCGCTTCGGGTTTGCTTGCCGCTGATCAATGGCGCGGTGGGTGTGGAGCGGTATTGCGATATGAAAAAAACAATTGTTAGCAACTTTTGGCTGCCGGAAGATGTTATTCAGTATGCCGGCGGCGATTTTGAACTTGTATATCCCCAAGAGGAAATTAGCGGCCATTTTGGGCGGGACGAGTTGCTTGCGCGCCTGGGCGAGGTTGACGGCGTTTTTGTCGACCTTATGCCTTTCGACAGGCAGCTCATTGATGCCGGCGGACGGCGGCTTAAGGTTATTGGCAGGCTGGGTGTCGGCTGCGATTCTGTTGACTGTGTGTACGCCGGCTCCAAGGGCATTGCGGTCATCAACACGCCGCAGGCTGTTACCGAGCCGACTGCCGAGCTTGCGCTGACGCTGCTGCTGGATGCGGCGCGTAACATTAGCCGGCTCGACCGTCTGGTGCGGCGGGAGGGGCGCTGCTCCAGTCCCGCTTTGTTTTTGGGCGGCTCATCGACGGTGATGGGCAAAACGCTCGGTATTGTCGGGCTGGGGAGAATCGGCAGCGCGCTGGCGCGAAAGGCGCGCGGGCTTGGTATGCGTATTGTCTACGCCTCGCCGCGTCCTGCTTCTCCGGATGTCTGCGCCGCGCTACAGGCTGAATGGCTGCCGCTGGAAACGCTGCTCGCCCGCGCCGACTTTGTAAGCCTCAACTGTCCGTACCGGCCAGAAAATCTTCATTTAATTAACGAAAAAACGCTTGCACTGATGAAAAAGAGCGCGTTTCTGATTAACGCGGCGCGGGGTAAGCTGGTCGACGAGGCGGCGCTGGCGCGCGCCATTAAAAATGGCGATATTTGCGGAGCGGCGCTGGATGTGTTCGAGGATGAGCCGGCTATTGCAAAGGAGTTGCTGGCGCTTGACCGGGTTGTTCTGGCGCCGCACATCGGTACATGGTGTTACGATACGCGGGTGGCTATGGCGAAGGAAGCGCTGGACGGTATGCGCGCGTATCTTGCCGGCGGGTCGCCGCCGAATGTTTTCAACAAAGACAGTCTCCGGCTGTCGTAGGCGCGTTGTGTGCCGCGCTGTGTTCAAAAAATACTCATACTGTAATGAATTTGGTGCTTTTTTCACCTGAAGAGCTTGGCGCACCGCTTCCCCGGCGGGACCGGCGGGTGGAGCATTTGCGGAAGGTGCTGCACAAAAAGCCGGGGGATTGTTTTGACGCGGGTGTTCTTGGCGGCGCGGTGGGGCGCGGGCGTATCGAGGCTGTGGGGGAGGCGGGCGAGCTTTATTGCGCGTTTGAGGGGCGCAGTCCGCCGCCGCCGAAAATCCCGCTCCGGCTGGGGGTTGGCTTTCCGCGCCCTATTCAACTGCGGCGGCTGCTGCGCGAGCTGGCCGGGTTTGGTGTGGCGTGTATCGACGTGATTGCGGCGGATTTGGGGGATAAAAGTTACCGCGCCACCACGCTGCTGGAAGACGGCGGTGCCCGCGCGGCGCTTATTGAAGGGCTTGAACAGGCGCGGGACACGGTGCTGCCCGAGGTGTGCCGGTTTGAAAGTCTGAATGCCTGGATTGCGGCGGCGGGGGCGGAACGGCACAGCGGCCTTCTCTGCGCCGCCTGCGACACTGTTGACCCGCGCGGCAGTTTCGCCAGTCTTGCGCCGCGATATGCCGCCGCCGCCGTTGCCGTCGGCCCCGAGCGCGGCTGGTCCGCGCGGGAGCGCGCTCTTTTTGACGGCGCGGGTTTTTTGCGGCTTAGTCTGGGCAGCCGCGCGCTCCGCACCGAAACGGCCTGTATAGCCGCCTGTGTGCTTGCCGGCTGCCGGTAGCCGGTTGTCCTCCTATAGTCAGGTTTTTCGATGTCGCGCTGCGGGGCCTCCTCGTGTGCTTACTTCCGTGCCGGTTTTGTGCTAGAATGGGGGGCGGCGATGGAAAACTTTAAAAAACCAATAAAAAAGGCGGCGGCGCGGCTGCGGGGGGGGGCGGGGGCTCCTGACTTTTGGGCGCTTGTCCGCGCGGTGGAGAACGCCCACCCGTCCAAGCCTCGGCTGGGACACGGCGAAACGCCCGGGGACGAGTGTGTCCGTTTTGGCCAGATGCCGCACTTGCACTTTCCGCCTACAGATATTGCCGAAATTGTGGAGAACGCCCGCCTGCCGGAGCTGGACGCGGCTATTATTGTTTACTTTTTTGGCCTTTTGGGGGTAAACGGGCCTATGCCGCTGGAGTTTACCAGTTATGTGTTCCGGCGTTCCCACAATCACTTTGACAATACCTGGCGGCGTTTTCTGGACATTATCCACCACCGCTTTCTCACCTTTTACTACCGCGCGTATTCGGCAAACCAGCAGGCGATAAGTTTTGACAGGAGCGCGGACGACCCTTTTTCGGAAATAGTAAAGAGCCTTGCCGGTTTTGCGCCGGACGCGGATCTGCCCGCACGGCAAGAACGAATTGTGCTGAAGTCGGCACGGCATTTTTCGCTGCGGGTAAAAAACCGCGCCGGTCTTGAAGCCACGCTGCGCCGGACCTTCGGCCTTGCGCTGGAAGTGCGCGATTTTATCCCCGCCGCCTACGACATTCCGCCGGATAGTTACGCCCTGTTGGGGCGGCAAAGTTCTACGCTGGGCGTTAATCTCCAGATAGGCAGAACGTACGCGAGCGTTACCGGCAAATTCGAGATTCACATTGGCCCGGTGCCGTTTGAGGCGTACCAGGAGTTTATGTCCAGCCAGAGCGGGGCGGGGCTGCTGGCCGAGGCGGTCTCGCTCTACCTTGACCGCCCGCTGGATTACTCGGTGGTGTTCAGCGTCCGGCGGGACACGATTCCGCTGGCGCAGCTTGGCTTCGATTTGAAAAACGCTCGCTGGGATGCCCCGCGGCTGGGCTATACCTGCTGGATAGGCAACCCCGAAGAACGGATTGTGGTCTTAACGATTGCCGCGTCGCGTTTTACCGCATCGCTATCTAACGCGCCGCGGTCTAAAAAGAGGTAATACATGGCGAAACTAAAGCGGATTCAGCTTTTTTCTAAACTTGACGCGACGGCGTACCAGGCACTGGAGAGCGCCACGATTCTGTGCAAGACGCGGGGCAACCCCTACGTGGAGCTGGCGCACTGGGTCAACCAGATTATTCTGGGCGAAGCGACCGACTGGCACGCGGCTATCCGGCACTTTGCGCTGGACGAGGCACGGCTGGCAAAGGATATGATTGCCGCTCTGGATGCGCTGCCCCGTGGCGCGGCGTCTATTGCGGACTTTTCCAACAACATTCAGCTTGCCATTAAGGAAGCGTGGATGGTCTCGTCGCTGGTGTTTGCTGAAGGGGCTATTCGCACAGGGCATCTCCTCTGCGCCCTGAAGCAGACACCGGAATTTGCCCGCGCCCTCCACGATTTGTCCGGGGAGTTTGTCAAGATTAACGGCGACCTTCTTGCCGAGCAGTTTGCCGCCATTACGGCCTCGTCTGCCGAGACCTCCACGCCGGCTGCGTCCGGCGCGAGTGCCGCGACGGGGCAGGCAGGGGCGCTGCTGGGCGGCGGCGGCGCGCTGGGTAAGGGCGAAGCGCTGCGGCAGTGGACGCTGGACATGACGGCGGAGGCTGCCGCCGGAAAAAGCGACCCCATTGTGGGGCGGGACGCGGAAATACGCCAGCTTATCGACATTTTGCTGCGGCGCAGGCAGAACAACCCCATCCTTACCGGAGACGCCGGTGTGGGCAAGACTGCCGTGGTCGAAGGCTTTGCCCAGCGCCTCGCCGCGTCCGATGTGCCGCCGTCCCTAAAGGGGGTGCGTCTGCTTTCGCTGGACATGGGGCTTTTGCAGGCCGGCGCGAGCATGAAGGGCGAGTTTGAAAACCGCCTAAAGCAGGTGATTGAGGAAGTGCAGGGGTCGGAAACCCCGATTATTCTTTTTATTGACGAGGCGCACACGATGATAGGCGCGGGCGGGCAGGCGGGGCAGAACGACGCCGCCAACCTCCTAAAGCCCGCGCTGGCGCGGGGAAAACTGCGCTGTATCGCCGCGACGACCTACCAGGAATACATCAAGTATTTTGAAAAAGACCCCGCGCTCGCCCGCCGCTTTCAGAACATCCTGATTGAGGAGCCGGACGACGACAAGGGTACGCAAATGATGCGGGGTATCGTTAAGGCGCTGGAAAAACACCACGGCGTTACCGTGCTGGACGAAGCGCTGGGCGCGGCGGTTACGCTGTCCCGCCGCTATCTTCCGGCGCGCCAGTTGCCCGACAAGTCGGTGAGCGTGCTGGATACTGCCTGCGCGAAGGTGAGCCTGTCCCAGAACGCCGAGCCCGCGGCGCTGGAGTATTCCCGCCGCCGTATTGAAGCGCTGGAACTGGAAGCCGAAATACTCCAGCGCGAGGAGGCGGGCGGCGCGCACCACGGCGAAAAACGCAGCCTCCTGGACGAGGCGCTGGCGGCGGAGCGGAAAAACCGCGACGGGATTCAACAGCGCTTTGACACGGAAAAGGCGCTGGCCGCCGAAATTGCCGCCCTGCGCACGCAGTTGGACAAAGCGGCGGAGGCCGGGCGCGCGCCCCTGACCGCCGCTCTCGCCGCCAAGCGTGCGGAGTTGGCCGGCTTTCAGGGGGAACAGCCGCTCGTGCTGCCCCAGGTGGACGCGCAGGCGGTTTCCGCGGTTATTTCCGAGTGGACGGGTATTCCGCTGGGCAGAATGGTGAAGGACGAGATTAAGAACATCCTCGCCCTTGATGAGGAGCTGCGCCGCCGCGTTATCGGGCAGGAGGACGGGCTTTCGCTCATTGCCCGCCGTATGGTAACGGCGCGGGCGGCGCTGGCCGACCCCAACAAGCCGATTGCGGTTATCATGCTGGCAGGTCCTTCCGGCGTGGGCAAGACCGAAACGGCGCTGGCGCTGGCAGAGCAGATATACGGCAGCGAGGAGCAGATTATCACGATAAACATGAGCGAGTTCCAGGAAGCGCACACGGTCTCGACCCTGAAGGGAGCGCCGCCGGGCTACGTGGGCTACGGCGAGGGCGGCGTGCTGACCGAGGCCGTGCGCCGCAAGCCCTACAGCGTGGTGCTGCTGGACGAAGTGGAGAAGGCGCACCCCGACGTGCACGAGATTTTCTTTCAGGTTTTTGACAAGGGGCAGATGGAAGACGGCGCGGGGCGGCTTGTCAACTTTCGCAACACGCTGATTCTGCTCACGACCAATGTGGGCGACCAGACCATCGAACGGCTCTGCGCGGACGAGGAGCGCCCCCCCGCCGCGGCGCTGGAGGAGGCGATTCGCGCCGATATGGCACGGGTGTTTCCGGCGGCGCTCTTGGGACGTATTCAGATTGTGCCGTACTACCCGCTGGGAAAAAAAGCGCTGGACGCCATCATCGACCAGAAGCTGTCCCGCGTACAAAAGCGGGTCGCGGAAAACTACGCCGCGGAACTGGCGGTAGCGCCTGCGGTGAAGGACGAGATAATCCGCCGCTGCGACAACGCGGCCAGCGGGGCGCGGCTTATCGACGCGGTTATCAGCAACAGCCTCTTGCCGGAGCTGAGCGCCGCGTTCCTGCGCGCAACCCTTGCGGGGAAGCGCTTCAAAAAAGTGCTGGCGGATGCCAAAGACGAACAATTTACCTATACATTTGAGGAGGCCGAATAATGACACCAGTAGCGACTATCGCAAATGTAACCGCCACCGGCGACGTAATTGTGGGGCCCGGCGCTATTACCACTATGGTAAAGGGGCTGCCCTGCGCCTGCATGGGGGATGCCGTTGCCGGCCCCATCTGCGTGGCGGGCGTTATCACCGTAACAACCGCAGTAACGACGCTGGCCAAGGGGCGGCCCCAGGCGAACATCGGCAGTGTCGTAAGCGGCGTGTCCCCGCTGGGTGTTCCCGTGGCGACCGCCGTGGCAGTCTGCCCCAATGTCAATGTTATTGTATAAGGAGAAAGGTATGCCAGAAACTGGAACCATGAATTTATCGGTTAAAATTGCCGCCGGCGGGGGCAGCAGCGGCGGGGACGATTTTTATCCCTACGAGCTGGTGCTGGAAGAGGGCTTTTCCCGCGTGTACCGGGGAACGCTGACGCTGCTCACCAAGACGCTCCACACCACCCAGGATTTGCGGGGGCTTTTGGATACCGCCGTTTCGCTGGTTATATCCCAGCGTATCGCCGGCGGTCTTGTGGCGCGGAGCCGCTGTCTGCACGGCATCATCACCGCCGCCGCCGCCTGCGGGTGTGTGGGCAGCGGCGGCGCTCCCTGTTACCGCTACGACCTGACCATAGAAAGCGAGCTTGCGCGGCTGCGGCACACCCGCGTTTCCGCGCCGTTCTACCGGAAAACGCCGCCGGACATACTGGAAGAAATCCTCGCCAAATACGGCCTACGCCCGTCTTTTTCGGATGAATACATAAGCCGGAGCAGTTTTGGCAAAAACCTTATGTTCGAGCAGGTGCATGTTTCGGAACTGGATTTTATCCGGCGGCTTATGGATCTCTACGGCATTTCCTGGACCTTTACGCACGGCGCTGTTTCGCCTGATGGCATGGGGAGCGCGGCGCTGCACTTTACGTCGGGCAGCCGCTTTCCTGCTCCGGTCTACGAGTATTCGGACAAGCGGAAGGTTCCCGATATTGAAAAATTCGGCTTTGCAAACTACGACGACCGCGAAAATCTCTGGCGCATGACCGGCTGGCGCATGGAAAGCGGCATCGGCGTGGAAGGGCTGGAAGTTACCGCCCCCTACCCCGAAGCCGGCTACGGTTCCCGCGACTGGCGCTGGGGCGAAACCGGCGCGGGTAAGCGCCTGTACAGTTACAGCACACTTTTTCACGGCTATGAACGAGGAACGCCCGCGGCAGAAATCGATGCGGACGTTCAGAGCATCATCGAGGCGCGGCGTATAGCCTTTGCGCTGGCCAAAGAAAACTGGAGCGGGCGGGCGGAGAGCATTCTCCCCATGCCGGGTCTGCTTTTGACCGTGGGCAATTTTCAGGGCGCACGCGACACAGCGACGATACGCGCGCTGGTTACGGATTCGCGCCTGCGCGTACGCACCCTCTGGCCGCAGGACATCGCCTCCCCGCCGCCGGATGCCGAAACCGGCGAGCTTGTTCAGACAGCGTTCAATGTGATAGACTGGGGCACAGAATCGGTAAAACGCTTCTGCAGGTAGGAGAGGGTATGGCTATTAGGGAACAGACAGTTTGCGACGCTGCCGGAAATATCAGCGTTAAAGACAGCAAGGGCCAGGAGACGGTAAAAGGAACGCTGCAGCCGGTTGACAGCAACCCTTACCGGTTTTACGCTGGTGTAGCGGACGGCGATGCCATACAACCCAAAACGGGCATAACCGTGCAAATGGTGCTGCCTGTGGGCGGCGACACGTCGGGTCTGTACCGGTTTCCCCGCGTGGGCGAGCAGGTTTTGGTGGAGGTTGGCGGCGGGGAAAATAATTACCTTTTGGGCTATGTTCCCCAAAACACGGAGGGTAATATGGCGTTTGCCCCCGGCGCGTCCGCGACAGAAACCGAAGCAAAGAAGATGATTGGCGAAAAACAAGGCACGATGCTCCGCTACAAAAATACCGCCGCGACAGAAGGAAGCGGCAAGCCTGAGTATTCTGAGATAGGCTTTTTACGGCGCTTTGTAACGGAAAATGGTGTCCAAAAGCAATTTCCAGACGAATTACGGCTCATTTCCGCTGGTTCCACGTTCCAGCAAGCCGAAAAAGTCCACGCCGTCCGTGCAGGCGGTATAGAGGTGCTTTCCGGCCTTTTGCCGGGCGCCAAGCACGAAAAAGACGACAACCTGGCGGTCGGCGACGTTGTGGGGGAAACCTACGTGCTGGAAGAGGCGGACATACAGATACGCGCCGGAGGGAAAATCGTCATAAAGGCGGCAGACCAAATCGTCCTGCAGGTGGGGCGTTCCAAAATAACCATAGACGATACCGGCATTAAACTGACAAGCAAGAAAATCAACTCCGACTGGGCCAACACCTTTGACACCTCCCTCAACCTGGAGGCCCGCACTGGGATAACCATGTTCGGGCAGGCCGTCAACATTTCAGGAGGCAGGTCAATGAGTTTGACGGATGCCTATGGCGGCGTTTTTCAATCGACCGCGGGGGTGGTCAGCGTTACCGGCAGGGAGGTTGCGCTTAATACGCTTGATACCTTGGGATATAAGGCGATTGTCGCGTTGAACGCGATTGACGTATGTTTCAACACGGTAGTGGCGGGATTGGCCAAAGGCGGCGAGGACCCGTCCGAGAGCCACAATGCGGAAAAAGAGCAGCTTACCTACGACATCATAAAAAAACTGGGCGAGCTTTACTTCCAGGTTGTCAAGTCGAAAAGAAGAGTACGGGGCGCGGAGGCAGAAGAGGATTTGGGAGAGCGGCTTGCGGCAACAGCCGGCGGCGGAGGCAACAGCGGCGGGGGTGCCGGCGGCAGTGGCAGTGGCAGTGGCGGTGGTGGCGGTGGTGCCGGTGGCGGCGGCGGCGGTGGTGCCGGTGGCGGTAACGGCGGCGGTGGCGGCAGTGGCGGCGGCGGAGGCAACGATGATGAGCCGTCTGTGGATCCTGACGGGAATACAGGCCGTCGCCCTAATTTTGACCCGTATGCCTCTGGCGACGAGACTTCCGAAACCTCTGACGAGGAGGCTTTTGGCGGTGATTTCCCCGATGATTCCGACAGCCCCGATGACTTTCCGAAAATGACGTGGATAGAGGATTAGATACAATGAGGAAGGAGCTGGCTTATGCTGTTTGTTGACTATGAATATTCGTTTGCTATAACACAGGCGTTGAATATGGTTCTTGATATAACCGCGGAAACGTATACGACCGTGGATTATTACGTTGGCCGGAGCTTGAAGGGGAAGGGGGCGAAGCTTTCCACCTTTAGAGACAACCTGAATATGGCGGCGTTTATTATAGATGACGCGCTAATAGATATAGTCATCGGTTTTTTGTCGGGGGCTTCGACGGCTGAAACAGCGGCGATACTGCTGGATTCCTTCGGCAGAACGACTATAAAGGGGCAGAAGTTTCAAAACCAGGCGCTGGCGCAGAATGAATTTTTCTTAACTGTAAGCTCCGCCGTAATGGAAGGAGTAATGGTATCGGGCTGCGCTGTTACCGTTGCAAAGGACGCGGCGGCCATTGCAGCCGACATTTCGGCGCTGAGCAGTTGATTGCGCGTGGCGCGGAGGGGCAGAAAACATGGAACTGACCGATGACCTGAAAAAAGGGATACTCAACAATGTGGGGCCTATCATCGCTTCCTCGATGGCCGCGGGGCTGGTCGCGGCGGCGGGGGCCGCTATTGCGGAAATGGTGGCGACCAACTATCACTCCAGCACAATGGAGGGGGACACTTCGATAAAGCCCACGGACGATGAAACGACTATCAGCAAGGTCGAGACGGCGGCAACAGAAACCGAAGGCAAGGTCGCCCAGGACAAGGTTGCGGCAAGCGAGGGCGAGGTAAAAGCCAGCGAGACGGGGGCCAGCGCCGTCGCGGACGAGGCAACCGCCCTGGAATCAGGGGCGACGGCTGCCCGTACCAAGGCCGGAGCCGCGGATGTCGAGACCAAAGCCCTCAAAATGACATAGGGAAACGGAAGCATGGCAGATAAACTGGACTGGCTGGGCAAACACCTGGTCTTGATACGCTACACCGCGCTGGGGGACGTCGTCGAAAAAGAGGGCTACAAGATACGCCCCGACCTTGCGCCGTTGGCGGCGGGTGTTTCCGGCGGCGAGGAGATGGTCTTCAGGCTGGCAGACGCGGCGGACTTTAAGTCGGCCTGCGAGCTTATGGCCTACATGGCGCACCGCCGCGCCGGCATCTGGTGGGGCTACCGCTGCGTTCTCTCCCTTTTGGAAGAGCTGCGGCAGAACCCCGCCGCCGACCGCGACATTGCCAGCATCGGGACAAACTTCAAGGTGCAGGTGCCGGACTGGGCCAAAGTAAAACTGCCGCCTCCGCCGGACGCCTCCTCGCTGGACGCGCTGCTGGCGGACGCCCGCGCCAAAAACGCCGAACGTACCCCAAAAGCGGTCGACCCCGAGGTATTCAAACTTGTCCAGGACGCGGTAGAAGTCGCGTTTGGGGAATTCAAGAAGGTGCATGGCGTACACCCCATCGACCTGCTCAAAAAACTGGGGGAACGGGTTAAGGAAGACTCGTTTAAGGTTGACCCCAACTCGCCGGTGTTCAAAGCCAAGGCGGAACTGCACGCTAAACTCGCGGCGGTGCAGAAGGAAACGGTCGAGACGATAAAATCCGTGCTGCCGCCCAAAGTGCCGGAACACGAAAAGAAAATACGGGACAATGCCCTTCAGGCAGTGTTTCGCTGGGTGGCGGCACCGGATGCGGAGAACAGCCAGAAGTGCCTTGCCGTCGGGAACGAGTGCCCGGACACGCCGTCGGGGTTGCTTTCGTTAAGCAGCTTTTGGGCATACGGCGACCTTATGCCGCTGGGCGAGCATCCCGTACCCACACCGCCAGGGCTGGCGGCCAACGGGCTTAATCAGGTGTTTTTAATGTGCGCCCTCAGCAAGGGCGGGACGCGCAAAGTCAAGGAGCGCTACGGAGAGTACTTCCGCCTGGGGCTCGAAGTGCTGACCGGCGCGGACAACTGGGAGACCGCGGTGGCGTCGGG
>JAITGR010000090.1 GCA_031280455.1 Spirochaetaceae bacterium | reverse complement strand
CGCAAGGGATAGAAGCGGAAATCCCGCAGAAAAGCCGAAGGCTTTTTGAGGAATTGGAGCGGATAGCCCGGTTTTTTGCCGCGTAGTGGCAAAAAATGCGTCCAAAATTTATATGCGCTCGCCCTGCCCCTTTCGGTTACATTTCAATTTGAAGCATCTCGCTCTATTCGTTATAATTCGCGTACATTCGTGGATTTTTCTTTTCTCATTTTTCAACTCTCATTTAATCAGCGTTGCCTTAACAGCGGCTGCGTGTTTACCGATAAAGTAAGCAGAGGGGATTATGGTAAATACGGTTCCGGCTCATCTTATGAGCGGTTTGGGCGCTCGGGAGTCGATAAATGGCAGTAAGGCGGTTATTGAAGTGCCGCCGTCGGTGGTTATGTACGCGCAGTTTCAGCATGTTACCGGTGTCGCCGCGCCCGAGGGTGTCAGCGGCGCATCGCTGGTTAAGCTGCGGCTTTTGGATTCGCTGATTGACCAGTTGCAGCGAATGCAGCAGGATACGGTGAATTTGAATATGCTGGAGCCGTCCGGCGGCGCGGAAAGCCGGCTGGATGTGCTTATTGGCCAGTTAAAACAGCGGCTGGAGTCGGGTATGACTGGTTCTACCGGTATGCCGTACCAAAGCGCCGGCGGATTTTCCGAAGGCTCTTTTGTCAGTGTTTCGGCTTGAGCTCTTTTGCGATATAATGGATTTTTATGAAGGCTTGTGGTTTGATGCCGTCCGCGCCGTGCGTGGTGTTCGCTGTTTTGCTGGCTGCGGTGTCGCTGCCGCTGTTTGCCCGCGGCAAAACCGATACCGCAGCCGCCGAGCCGCTCAACAAGGAGTGGTGCGTTGTCATTACCCGCGCCGACACCAGCCGCCTGCCGCCCGCCCGCTCGTCGATAGGCAGCGTGTGGGACCGCGGGCTGTACCGCTCGCTGGGCTACCTTCAGTTTAGAGCGCGCACGGACGCGGAGGTCGCGTATTACGCGGGGGCGGAGTGGCTGAAGGGTCAGACGGCGGCGGCTAAAACGCTTAAAACCAAGCAGGCCGAACGCGACGCGCTGTACTTCCGTCCGCTCGCGCCCTGGCAGTACAAGCAGCAGCTTAAAAAAATCGATGTCGAGATAGCAAAACTGCGGGAAACGCTCGTTAAGGCCGAAGCGGCGGTGCCGTCTATCGAAAAAACGCCGCGCTTTAAGGTAAAAAGCCCCGGCGCCGAGGGCGAATTCCCGCCGCCGCCTGCCGCGGGGAGCGAGGCGTTGTTCTGTTCGCGCGAGCAGGCAGATGCGTTTATTACCAGCGTCATCACGCTGTACCACGAACGCATCTATATTGAAATAAAACTGTGGTCGCTGTATTCAAAAGCGTACACGTACTCTGACAGCGTGATTTTTTCTCTGGAGGATATAAACGAGGCCAGCGGGGAGTTGACGGCGCGGTTGGTCGACGCGATGACCGGCCTTTTTCCCACGAACATTCGCGTCCATACCACGCCGGAAAACGCCGTTATTGTTACCGACGGCCAGTTTGCGGGGCAGGGTTCCAGCGGCGTGGTGCCCCACTCGCCCGGCCAGGTTGAAGTTTCGGCGTTCGCGCCCGGGTACGAGACGGCGAAAACGACCGTCGATGTGCAGGAAGGCGACCTGACGGGCATTGCGCTGCAGTTGACCCCCGTCCCCCAGCTCGATTTTTCGGTACAGACCAAAACCGGCGAGGAGGCGGCGGTGTATTCCGGCGCGTTGTACTCAGGCGGCGCTCCCGTCCGCATAGCGGACAGCGTGGATAAAAACATGTACGTCAACGTGATAACGCCCGCGGGGAAGACGGCGGGCGCGGTGTTCAAAATGACGGACGCGCCCCTTATCCTCAACCCCAAGCCGCCGCCCAAAAAAGGGCGTGTGGAACGAGCGCGCAAGGGGTTTTACGGCGCGTGGGGGCGGCTGTGGGTCATTCTGCCGCTGACGTGGCTTGCCGTCGGCGTGTCGGACGCGTACACCAACGCGTTCAACACCACCAGCGGCAACCGGACGACCGGCCAGCTTGAAACCGCCCAGTATTTGTACTGGGGCGCCGGCGCGGCGGGTATTCTGGCAGGTACGTTTTTGCTGGAAAGCCTGGCACGGTTTTTGTGGTACGGCTACCAGGCGGATAAGCCGGCGACACCGCTCGATGTGTACGAGGAGCCGGTTAAAAAAACGGCGAGTAAACGGCCGCCCAAACCGGCGAAAGAGAAGCCCGCAGCGGGTAAACCGGCAAAAGACAAGCCGGATGCCGGCCAGCCGGCTGCCGATCCCGCGCCAGACGAGCCGGCGGCACCGGCAACGGACGCACCGGCGAGTACGCCGGCGCCCTAACGAGTATAAGGAGTATAAGGAAAGAAAATGAAATTTGCCGAAACGATAAAAAATCTTTTTGCCCGCGCGAGCGAACCGGCGGCCAGCTTTTTTGACGACCTGGCCGACGTACTGGTCGAAGGCGATTTTCCTGCCGCGAGCGCGCTGGAAACCGCCGAGCTGCTACAAGCGCTGTGTAAAAAGGAAAAAATTACCACGCCGGACGCGATACAACAGCGGCTTGCGGCAATGCTGCTGGAGCTGGTGCGCGCAGTGGATGCCGGCGCGGCGTACCCGGATTTTTCGGGCGGCACCCTTACCGTGATTTTGCTCTTGGGCGTGAACGGCGTTGGCAAAACAAGCTCGGCGGCAAAACTCGCCGCGCTGTTCCGCGAGGAAACACCGGCGGTAAAGCCCCTGTTAGCCGCCGCGGACACGTTTCGCGCCGCCGCCGTTGACCAGCTTAAAATCCACGGCGAGCGCCTGGGCGTGCGCGTCGTCGCCGGTATGCACGGCGGCGACAGCGCGGCCTGCGTGTACGACGCGCTGGCCGCGTGCGCGAGCGGCGGCTACAACCCGCTCATCGCCGACACCGCGGGGCGCATGCACACCAAAACGGCGCTGGTCGACGAGTTAAAAAAGATAGCCCGCGTCATCCAGCGCGAACCGCGGGCGGTCTGCAAAAAATACCTGGTACTCGACGCGACAACCGGCTCCAACGCGCTGGTTCAGGCCGAAACATTCAGCGAGGCAGTCGAAGTGGACGGCGTAATCCTTACCAAGTGCGATTCCAGCGCCAAAGGCGGCATCGTCTTTCCGCTCGCCGAAAAACTGCACCTGCCAGTACTCTACCTTTGTTCGGGCGAACAATACGCAAATATTCAGCTTTTTAATGCCGAAAAGTATATAAGCGCGTTTTTGGGAGCGTAATGCCCCGCGCGCACAAAGAGACGGCCATGCCCTCCGGCCAGACAACTGGAGGCAGGCTCAAACTACCGGAGACGCGACGTTCAATGTTCAACAGGCTCAACAGGTTCAAACTGAAACTTACCTGCCAGATGCGGATTTTGTGCGTCCTCGCCTGTACTCCGCTTTTTCTGTCCGCGGCAGCCGGCGACGTGGAGTGGTACATCTCGAACAGCAGCGGCATGGCGCTGGAAAAAACCTTCAAAAGCCGCGCGATACGCGAAAAATACTCGCTGCAAGTGCTGTACGTTGAAGCGTCCGCCATACCCCGCGAACTGCGCAAGTTTTATTCAAGCTCCTGGCAAATTGAATGCCGCATTTTGTACGAAGAAGGACAGCGGGCGCGTACCCAGTGGACATTCTGGGACAGCGCGCAGACCGCCTACTTTGTCGCCGCCATAGGCAACGACGGCGCCGGTTTTATTGAATGGTACAACGAAACTGGCCACATTGTTGAAGAACAGCGTCTTGACCCGGACGGCGGCGGGTACTACATCAACTACAGTTATAAAGACACGTACCTGCTGCGCGCAAAAGCCACCGCCATAGAGCCGTACCAAAAAAAGATCCCTGCTGAAACCACGGCTGCGCCCGCACCCACGGCTGCGCCCGCCCCCGCGACCACGGCTACGGCTGCGCCCGCGCCCGCGCCCGCCACACCTGCGGCCACGGCGACAACGGCAGCGCCCGCCAAGACGGAGACGGCGGCGTCCGCGCCTGTGCCAGCCGCGGACGAGGACGCGGACAGCGGCGAGGACACGGACGATGACGCGGTAGCCGGCATCACGCCGCCCGTGGCGGCATCCGCCGAAGCAGCGCCGGTGATGGGTCCCGCGCCGGCACCAGCGCCGGCGGCGGGGGCGCCGTTTTCAACGCCGCCCTTGCCCGAACTTTCGGCGGCGGCGCGGGCGCGCGCTCCAGAGGCTGCCCGCGATTTTCCGGCGGCGTTTGTCGCCCGCGCGGGCCGCGAAGGAACGGCGCTCTGGGAGGACACATACCGGTACGCGCGCGGCCAAACCATCCGGTCTATCGAGCGGCGCGTGCTTTCGGAGGCCGGCAAACAGGAACTGGTCAAAATGAAAATTCCGCGCACCGTGGAAAAAGAAACGGACGAAAACACTTTTGTACAGCCGGCGACCAGTTTTATGTCCGATTTTCTTTCGGACGTTATTTACAGCAAAACCGCGCGCATAACCTACACCACGGACAAAAAGCGCCGTGTCATTTCCGAGGCGTTCTTTAGCGACGCGGGCGAGAAAATCGGCGAAGTGCGGAACACCTGGAACGAAGACCGCCTTGTAAGCGTTGAGTGGGCGGGCGGCGAAGATACGCGGCGGGTCGACTACACCTACAACAAAGCCGGCGACCGCGTGCAGGAAAGCGACTACTACAACGGCGTGCTGGAACGCACGGTCAGCGCCGAAGGTAAGCAGGAAATTGAACGCATCTATAAATATGGCAATCTTATTCTGGAAGCGGTGTGGGAAGACGGCAGAAAACTTTCTGAACGCCGCATTTGGGAAGGCGCGGGGGTACGGTAACTGGTATGCTATTTTCTAATATACAATGGACTATGTTTATCGCCAAACGATATGTATCAAAAAAAGGAGGCCGTTCGCGGACGGCCTCCGTGCTGGCAATTTTGGGCATAGCGACCGGCGTACTGTCGCTTACCGTCATCATTTCGGTTATGAACGGATTTCAGCTTGGCTTTATCGAAAGCATTATTGAAATATCATCGTACCATGTACGCATTGAAAATTTTCCCGAAGACAACACCAGCCTCATCGCCGCCGTTAAAGAGGTTCCGGGGGTACAGTCCGCCGTACCGTATCTGGAACTGAAAGGCATACTGAAAACGCGCGCCGGTGAGGCTGTATCCAGTCAGGGCGGACAGAGCGCCGCCCTGCTTCGCGGCATCCCCCCCTCCGCGGCACGCAGCGACAGCGGCATGGCAGGACGCTTAAGTTTTGAAAAAGGCGCGTTCAACCTGGACGGGGGGGGGGGCATACTGCTGGGATCCGTCCTGGCCGAAAGCCTGGGGCTTTCGACCGGCGGCACCTGCGAGTTTCTGTCGCTGTCCAACATGTTTTCGCCGCAGGACGGCCCCCAACACGCCGTTTTTACCGTGCGCGGCATCTTTAGAACCGGTTTTTACGAGTACGACGCCAGCTGGGCGCTTATCAGCATAGAGGACGCGCGGGCGGCGGGACACAACGAAAGCGGCGGCCTGTGCACCCTGGGCATTAAACTGAAAAACCGCGAAGCCGACCGGCAAACGGCTGCCCACATAACTGCCGCCCTTAAAAAAACTGCCGGCGAAGAATATCTGCATAAAAATAATATACAGGTACGCTCCTGGCGCGATTACAACAAAGCATTTTTTAACGCGCTGCGTACCGAAAAATTGATGATGTTTTTTCTTGTCGGCCTTATTTTCATTATAACCGCGATGAATATATACCACGCGCAGCGCCGCGCCGTCCTTGAACGCAGCGACGAAATCGGCCTTATGCGGGCTGTCGGCGCGACATCGTTTTCGGTACGCATGGTGTTTGCGCTCAACGGCTTTATCGTCGGCCTGCTCGGTTCCGCGCTCGGCATGGCGCCCGCGCTGCTCATCGCCACGCATATACAGGAATTTTTTACCGGAATCGAAGCGGCGGTCAACACCGTACTGCATTTTTTTACCTACATAACCGGCGGATTTTCCGGCGGCGGATATTCGGTGTTCTCTCCGGCGGTATTCTACCTAAAAGAAATACCGTCGCGCGTTCTGCCGCACGAGATAGCGTTTATTTTTTTATTCGGTTTTTCTTCCGCCGTCATTGCCGCCTACATTGCGTCCGCCCGCGCGGCGCAGGTGCAGCCGGCGGAGATTCTGCGCTATGAATAGCGCCGCTATACATCAGCGCGCGTATATGCCGCTGCTTTCTAGCGCCGGAAAAATCGCGCGCGCGCGGGGCTTCAGGCTGTACACCGAAGACGGGCGGCGGCTTGTCGACCTGTGGCAGGACGGCGGCAAAGCGCTTTTGGGACACAATCCCGCCGCCGTTACACGCGCGCTCAAAAACACCGCCGGACGCGGGCTCTTTGCCGCCCTCCCCTCGCGCGCTGACGACCGCTTTGCGCGCGCGCTTAAAACGCTCTTCCCCGCCGCCTGCGGCTTTGCGTTTTTGGATGCCGCCTTTTTTTCGCAGCCTGCCGAATGGGCGCGCGCCCTCAATGTCCCGCTGTGGCGGCCCTTTGCGGCAGACAGCGGCGCGGTGCAAACAAGCCCCCGCTTTGTGCCGGTACTCCCCTGGCCGCTTGCGCCGGTAGTCCTGGTGCAGACCGAAGGCGCGGCAGACCAGCCGCTGTTGCCGCCGCCGCCGCTCATTCTGGCAGCCGCTACCCGCGCCATCTACAGCCTGCTCGCCGCACCGGAGCGCGGCGGTGTCCGGTACAGCCAGGTCGAGGCCGCCCTCGGCGGCGAGGCTGGCGGCTTCCGGCGCGACGGCATTTACCTGTACGTGCGGGAGGCCAACGGCTGGGCGGATGTATTTGCCGCCGGCCTTAACGCCGGTTTTTTGCTCCCCCCCGCGCCGGAGCACCCGTTGATACTCCCCGCCGGCCTTGGCGCGGGCGAGGAAGCGCGCCTGGCCGCCCTGCTGGCCGCCGCGCCGGTGTAAGGCGTATGCGCCCGCCGGTATCCCCGCGCCCGCTGGTATCCCAGCGGCTGCTCCTCGCGCCCATGGCAGAATTAAGCCACCGCGCGCTGCGGCACTTGATAGAAGATTTTGGCGGCGCGGACGAATACTACGGCGAGATGGCCAGCGCGGGGGCGCTGTGCGGCGGCGGCGCTTTTGAACGCTACTACCTGGACAGCGGCCCCGTGCCGGAGCGCTTTGTCTACCAAATTTGCGGCGGGAATGTGCGTACACTCTGCCGCGCCGCCGCCCTGTTGGACAGCAGAGACTGTCTGGGCATCGACATCA
>JAITGR010000084.1 GCA_031280455.1 Spirochaetaceae bacterium | reverse complement strand
GCGCGTGGAGTTTGTCTATCAACAGGCCGATGCCGTTGTAGTCCGCGCTGGAAAGCGACGACAGGCTGATTTCGCGTATGCCGGTTTTTTGCACGTATGCGTCAACTTCGCGGACAACCAGCGCCGCGTCTTTTTGGCGCATGGGGCGGTACCAGATTCCGGCGTGGCAAAAGCGGCAGCCGTTGGGGCAGCCGCGCATTATTTCAACATAGCCGTGCTGCTGGACAATGCGCATGCTGGGTATGGGGTACACCGCGGCGCTGAGTTCGCGGGAAAAACCCGCCCACACCGCCCGCCTGGCCGCCTGGCCGCCTGGTCGGGCGGGTTGCTTTCCGGCATACCAGACGGCGGGGTGGGCGCGAAAGTGGGCTGCCAGCGCCGCGCGGTCCGCGCCGCGTTCTTTTAGCGCGCGCGCTTCTGCTATCAGTTCAAAAAAACCCGCCTCCGCTTCGCCAATCCAGAACACGTCGATGAACGCGGAAAACGGCAGAGGGTTGGAAACACCGACTCCGCCGGCGACAACCAGCGGGTCGCGTTCACTCCGGCGCTCGCTTCGCGGCGGTATACACGCGGCGGCGAGCATGGCAAGGAGCGCTGTCGCGCTCAGCTCATAGCCTATGGTAAACATGAGTACATCGGCGTCATGCAGGACGAGGCCGGTGTCCAGCGCGTACAGCGGAACGGCCTTTTCTTTAATCAGCGCTTCAAAATCGGGGGCCGGCGCGAAGGCGCGGTCGCAGGAAACGCCGGGAAGAGCGTTTAGTCTATTGTATATAATTTTAAGCGCGTAATTCGACATGCCGATTTCGTATACATCGGGAAATGCTATAACCGTCTGCAGCGCCGCGTCTTTACGGGCAAGCCGTCCGGCCTCCCCGCCGGTATAGCGCGCCGGTTTTTCTACTCCAAGCAGGCCGTCGCCAATGTCGCGCGGCGGGTCAATGTAGCGCGCCACTAAAACTGAAACCGCCGTATGTGAACGCTTAACGCCAGCCCTATGCCGGCCATGGAGGAGATGAGCGCGGAGCCGCCGTAGGACATGAACAAGAGCGGGATGCCGGTTATCGGCATAATACCCATGGTCATGCCGACGTTAATCAAAAAATGAAACACATACATTGCCGCTAAACCGGCGGTTATGTGCGCGCCAAAAGCGTCCTGCGTGTTTTTCATTATTTTTACAAGGCGTAGGCAAATAATCAAAAACAAAATAAACACCAGCATTCCGCCGACCAGCCCCCATTCTTCGGAAAAAATCGAAAAAATAAAATCGGTGCTTTGCTGCGGCAAAAACCGGTAATGGCTCTGCGTACCCTGCAAATATCCCTTGCCCCAGAAACCGCCCGAACCTATCGCCGTAATGGACTGAATGATGTTCCAGCCGGAGCCGCGCGGGTCGACGTTGGGGTCGAGGAAGACGATAAGGCGCATGATTTGGTAGTCTTTAAGCACTTTTCGCAGCGCAAACGACATGAGAATGGCGGCGACGCACAAAATCGCGCTGTAATCAATCCAGTAAAAATACCATTTTCTGTACCGCAAAAACCCCCACAGCGATATTAAAAATATCAGGGTAAGCAGCGCGGCGGCGCCGAAAATAAAGCGGGTGTCCGTTAAAAGCGATACATAGGCGCTGTTTTTTTTCAAAATCATCGACTGCCAAAACGGGAGCACGGACAGAAGGCCGGTTGCCCCTATGCAGGCGCAGACAAACACGACGTAGCGCGCGGCTATGCCGGCGACAAACGTTATGACGACAAGAATGGGCAGAAATACCAGCGCGGTGCCAAAATCCGGCTGCATCAAAACAAGCACCATGGGCAAAAGGCATATCGCCGCCGAGATGGCGAAGCGCTTAAAATCGTTGGTGTTCCGCTTGGAAGAATCCAGATACTGCGAAAGAAAAAGAATCGTGGTTATTTTGGCGAACTCCGAAGGCTGGACACCGAAAGATCCGGCGCGCAGCCAGGCGCGCGCGCCGTTGACCACCGTGCCGGCAAAGAGCGTTACGCACAACAGCAGAATAGTAGCAAAGTATAAATATATAGCAATTTGATATATACGCGAATAGTTTGACATTGCCAGCGTGAGCGCGACGACAAGGCCGACTGCCGCCCAGACAATCTGGCGCGCGTACTCGGTGGAGGCCGAAGTACCGGCGGAAGTTATGCCCGACGAGTATATAAACAAAATGCCGAATACGGCAAGAATTATCGCGGAAAAAAGCAGGGGAAAATCCAGTTCCAGTAAATCGCGCGCCTTCATGCAAACCGCCTTTAGTCCCGCCGCGCCTGGTCGGGGAACAGATGCTGAAACCCCAGCGAAACTATCGCCTGTTCGTATGTTTGATTGGCGAACACACCCTGAAAAATAATGGCCGAAGCGTACGGCGCCCACCACTCCCAGTCATTAACAGCCTCGACGATTATTGAAACGGCAACGCGCTCGTCCGGCTTGTCCGTTTTGTACGGCGCGAACGCGGCGAACCACGAATGCCAGTGGTTTTTCAGCCCGACTTCGCTGGTTCCGGTTTTCCCGGCGATTTCCACCGCCCGAATGTCCAGCGGATAGCGCGCCGTCCCTTCGCTTATCACCGAGCGCATGTACTGCCGGTCCATTTCAAAAATGGCTTTGTCAATATCGCTGCGCCGTAAAACTTCCGGCTCGACAACCGTTTCCACCGCGCCAGAGAGCGGGTTTCTGACCTCTTTTAAGACATGCGGCTTGTATATCACCCCGTCGTTGACAACCATGGCCACCATATTCGCCAGTTGAATCGGCGTCGCCAGCATGTATCCCTGCCCTATTGATATGTTCATGGTGTCGCCGTCCTGCCATTTCTGGTGAACCCTGCGGTCTTTCCATTGCGGCGTTGGAATAACGCCGGGGATTTCGCCGGGCAGGTCGATTTCGGTCAGCTCGCCAAAACCGAACTCCCGCGCGTACGACACAATGCGTTC
>JAITGR010000079.1 GCA_031280455.1 Spirochaetaceae bacterium | reverse complement strand
TATATGCAGCAAAACGCGCACCATATCCAGCCCCAGCGCGCTGGCCATGCCGACAGCCAGGCCGGCGTGCATGGTACGCGCGGGTATTGCGCCGGCGGATATATCTTCAACCTGTTTATTCAAGACATGAACCGCCGGCTCGGCGGACACGATAAAGTAGCCGACGACCATGCCGAAGGGCACCAGCACCCAGCGGAAGGGAGATGCCGCAAGCTGCGCGCCCAAAAGCTGGCCGGCGGGAATAAACCCCACGTTGACACCGGTTATAAACACGACAAGGCCGATGAGCGTGTACACAAACCCCACCGCCACCCGCCGTATCTGGTGTTTTTTGAAGCGGCGCGAAACAAGCTGGAACACAATAAAACAGAACGCGACAGCGCCCAGCGCCTGAATCACCTCGTTAAACGACCCGGGAATATGCGACGCAAACTCCAGGGCGACCGCGCGGCTCGTGTCGGCGGCGGCCAACTCGTTCACGGCAATGGCGGCAGGCGCGGGATTGTAGAACATACCCAGCAGCAGCACCGACAAAATAGGCCCGACGCTGCACAACGCGACCAGCCCGAAGCTATCCTCCTGCGAACCCTTGTCGCCGCGAATCGACGCGACACCCACACCCATAGCCAGAATGAACGGCACCGTGATAGGGCCGGTCGTAACACCGCCTGAGTCGAAGGCGACCGGCAAAAAAGCCGGCGGCGCCATAAACGCCACGCCAAACGTAATAACGTAGGAAATAATCAGCAGAATAGAAAGCCGGATTTTGAACAAGGTACGCACAATCGACAGTACCAGAAAAATCCCGACCCCGCCGGCGACGGTAAGAATGAGTACGATGGGTGGCTGTATGGACGGCACCAGCCGCGCGAGCACCTGCAAATCGGGCTCCGCAATCGTGATAATAAGCCCCATAACAAACGTAACCGAAAGAATAACAACCAGCTTCGTTGTTTTGGTCAACTGAATCCCCACACCCTCGCCCATGGGCATCATCGCCATATCCGCGCCCATAGTAAAAAAACCCATGCCCACAATGAGCAGTGCGGCGCCGCCCAGGAACAAGAGCAAGGTACCCGCCGGAAGCGGCGTAAGGAAAACGCTCGCCAAAAGCACAATAGCCGTAATCGGCAGCACCGACGAAAACGCTTCCATAATTTTTTCGTACAAAATCTTGTTCATGCTGGCAGCAGTGTACCCCAAAACAGCCTCCAGAGCAACAGGGGCAGGGAGGGGCGGCGACCACTGTCAACAACTTAAGAGCCTGTTCAAAAACTCATGCGCGGCAATCGCGCCATCGCAAACGATGGCGATGCCTGCCCCTAGATTTTGAACAGGTTCTAAGGCGAAACGGCGGGGGCGTTGCGGGGGCAGCCCTCTGCCCCTGCGCTCCTGCTACGGGGCTCCGGGCGCAGTCCGCGCTGCCGCCGCCATCCTTGGCGGCTATTCCTCCCGTTGGTCGGCGCGCGGCGTTTCCCCTGCACGGGGGGTAGCGGAAGACCGTAGGGCTGGAGCGAGGGGGGCGTCCCCCCAACTGATTTGTTAAGTTGTTGACATTGGGGCGGCGACCGCCTAAAACAAACTCTTGGCAAGCGCCGGAATAGAAATTATATTACCAATCGCGCCGCCAAGCGATGACAGAAAAAACACAACAATCACCCGCGTAATACGATTTTTGTAAATACCCTTTAGACTCGCCGCGTCCGCACTCAACGACTCCGCGTCAATCACCCGCGGCGGACGAATAAGCGCCTGCGTTATACCAGAAAGCACCCCAATACTAATAAACGGACTCAGCGTACCAATCGGCGCGCCAACAAACGCCGCCAAAATCGCCAGCGGGTGCGCCAGCGCAATAAGCGCCCCCGCCGCCGCCAGCGAACCATTCCACAACACCCAGCGCACCAGGCTGCTTACACCAGCATTTATCCCCGAGTGAATAAACCCCATAACAATAAGCGCGGCAATAGCAAAAGGAACAACCCAGCTCAGAATCTTTACCGCAATACTCGCCGGCGGAATACGCTCCAACTCAGCAAGCACTCCCGCGCCCGCCTCGCTGTCCGCGCCCGCCGCTTCGTCCGCGGCAAGCAACTCCAGGTGGGCGCGAATACCGTTTAAGTGACCCACACCAACAATCGCCGCCGCCCGCCGGACGGCACTATCGTCAAGCGCCTGCCAGATTTTTATGGCAATATACTGGTCGCGCTCGTCGATGAGCGTTTTCTTTACCGACGGCAGATACGCGGACAACTCACCCATCATGCCGTCCAGCTCATTTTTTTGCTTTAATGCCTCGATAGATTCATCACTTAACTTTTCGGTAGAAAACGCACTCGCCAAAAGCGCCGCCAGCAGCTTGCACTTACTCCACAAACTACAACTTTCCCAGGCGCGCCGCAGCGTAATCTGCAACTCGCGGTCGCACAACCGGTGCGGAATACCCCGCGCGGCAGCACACTCAATCGCGGCGCACATCTCGTCGCCAGGCTTCACCCCAAGCTCATTCCCCAAGCGGCGCTGAAAACCGGACAAAACCAGATTCGCCGCAAGCAAAAAGCCCTTACCCTCACGAATAGCCTTAACAATATCCAGCTTTTCCCAGTCATCTTTTTTGACCAGCGCATCGTAGCGGCTCTTGTCAAGCTCCACACACACAACATCAGGCTTCTCGCCCTCAACAAGCGCCGCAGCCTCCCGCACACTCTCTTTTGACACATGCGCGGCGCCAAGAATAATAATTTCTTTATCACCCCGCTTACAGCACACGCGGGGTTTTTCGTGCAAATCAGACATTATGGCGTATTACCAGCCGCAATATTACTGCCGCCCGTATGCAAAAATTCGTTAATACGATATTCAATAACATCCCGGCGGTTAAACGCTTTGAATTCTTCGGAAAACTTTTCGGACAACGCCGGAAGATTATGCACATCATAGTAACACGCAAGATAGAAATACGCGCGCGCCTTCATAAGCTCGTTGTTTTCCTTTTCGGCACGACGGGCAATATCAGCATCCCCCATACCCTCGGCATACATACGCAGCACAAAATATTCCGTCGAATCACGCTTAACCTGCTTCATCGCGTCATTCATCAATTTTTTAACACCCGCACGGCTTTCCGGCGAATTCTTGGCAGCTTTAAGCCAGGCATACGCGGCCAGCAGAGCGTAGTTCACCTCCTGCGGCGCGTACTGCCACGCCTTTACAAACGCGTCCTTTGCCGCAAGCCATTCCCCCCGCTTCAAGCTATGCACACCAATACCCTCAAACCCAAAGTAGTAATCCGGCTTAATCGCCGCCAGCTTTTTATACTGCTGTTCAGCCTCCACATCCAGCCCCAGCTCATCACTAATACCAGCCGTGTACACATACGAAATAAAATTATCAGGATTAATCCGAACCGCCCGCCGGAATTCATCCAGCGCGTCTTTTTTGCGGTTTTTATCCAGCAGAACAAGCCCGCGATCATACGAAAACCAGTAGTCCGATGGGTCCAGCTTGACCGCCGCGTCAAGGTCAGAAAGCGCCTCATCCAGCGCCCCGCGATTCCGGTACAAACGCCCGCGTTCACTATACAACATCGCGGATTTAGGATGATAGCCAATCGCCTTACTCAAAGTCCCCAGCGCCTCGTCATAATTTTTTTCGAGCCGCCAGACCCGCGCCCGCCCGATAAGCGCGTCCTCATCAGCCGGATCCGCCTTCAACGCGGACTCGTAGTAGGCCGCTGCCTTATTCAAATTCTTCTGATTTTCAATGGAAATTCTGCCCAAATCATTCAAGGCGGGAACATACGCCGGCGCCTCTTTGACAATATCTTCAAGAATAGTACGCTGCTGCCGAAGTTTTTTTTGCGCCCCCTCGACAACCGAAAGCGTGTAGCGGGCATCCATATTCGCCGGATACTGCTGAATCAGCGGCTCAAGAATACCCCGTGCCAATTGCGGCTCGCCAGCAGAAATAAGCACACTCGATTTTAGAATCAAATTCCTGGGCAGCCCCGCCTCCTCCGGCGAAAGCTGGTCAAACAACCCAAGCGCGCCGGCAAAATCATTCTTTTCCAGCATACGCGCCAACCGTTCCACAAAATCACTTTTTACCGGCGGCCCCTTCGGCGGCGTACTCTTACACGAAAAGCACACACACCCGACACACACCACCACCACGAGCCTCTTGAATAAAACCATACAATCATTATCGGCATTTTTACCAATTCTGTGTAGTAGTCCAATCCGCCGCATACGGGTACATGCCCCCGCGCCGAAAGCGCGATTAGACAACGCCGATTAAATCAAGCATTAAATTTGGGCGCATTTTTGCTGCGCAAAAACCGGGCTATCCGCTCCAATTTGGCCGCAAAGCGGCCAAATTCCGCTTCTATCCCTTGCGCGGCACAAAAATGGCCTCCTGCCATTTTTGTTTATGGAG
This sequence comes from Spirochaetaceae bacterium, assembly GCA_031280455.1. Next base: position 11,580 of record JAITGR010000079.1, on the reverse strand, counting down.
TTTTGCATACGCAAAACTCCACACTTGGCTAACAGCCGGCATCCATGCCGGCCATCTGTCTTCACTTTAGGGAACCTCTAAAAACTTCAGTTTTTAGAGGTTCCCTTTAATCAGCATTGCCCAAACACCCTGCGCCCTCTGTTCCCAACAGGTACTGGCGGGGTACAATCAGTAAAGAAGGAGTTTGTATGAAAAAAATGCTTTGCACGGTGTGCGCGGTGCTTTTGGGGGCATCGGCGTTTACTGGTTGTAAAAAACAGGAAGCGGCGGGCGACCTGTCGCTGCAAAAGGTGCTGGCGGCGAAAACGCTGACGCTGGGACTCGATGATTCGTTTCCGCCCATGGGGTTTCGAGATGAAAACGGCGAAATTACCGGCTATGACATTGACCTGGCCAAAGAAGCCGCCCGCCGCCTGGGGGTAGCGCTGGTTACGCAGCCCATCGACTGGAATGCCAAAGAGCAGGAGTTGAACACCGGCGAGATTGATTGCATCTGGAACGGGTTTACCATTACCGAAGAACGCAAGAAGGCGCTGCTCTTTACGCCGCCGTATTTGCGGAACGCGCAGGTCGCGGTGGTTAAAACCGCCTCGCCGGTGGTGTCGCTTGCCGATTTGGCGGGAAAAAGCGTCGGTACGCAGGCGGGGTCTTCCTCGCTGCACGCGATTGACGGCGCGCCTGAATTCAAGGCAAGCCTCAAGCAGATTGTCGAGTACCGCGATTATTTGACGGCGCTTATGGATTTGGACGTGGGCGGCCTGGACGCGGTGGTCATTGATTTGCTGGTTGCCAACGACAACATCAATCGTTCCGGCAAACAGTTTCGCGTACTGGACGAAACACTGGAGGCCGAAGAATACGGCATCGGCTTCCGGCTGAACGATAAAGCGCTGGCGGACGCGGTGTGGCAGACTTTGCTGGAAATGGCCGCGGACGGCACTATCGCCGGTATTTCGGAAAAATGGTTCGGCGCTGACATTAACATAGCCGGCGAGTGAGCGCGCGGGGATGAATACGCTTGCGCGTATGCTCGAAGGGGCGGCGGTTTCGCTGGAGGTGTTTTGCCTCACCGTGCTGCTGGCCGTCCCGCTCGCGCTGCCGGTCGCGCTGGGCAGGCTCTCGCGTAACCGGCTTGTGCAGACCTGCGTCAACGTGTACGTGCTTGTCATGCGGGGCACACCGCTTATTTTACAGCTTATTTTTATCTATTTCGCGCCCAAGTACCTGTACGCTTTTTTACAAAAGACGCTGTCGCCGTTTGTACAGGCCGAAGCGTTCTGGCAGACGGCGCGCTTTCTGTTGAGTTACGACCGCTTTACCGCGGTGATTATCGCGTTTACAATAAATTACGCGGCGTATTTTGCTGAAATTTACCGCGGCGGCATTTTGTCCATTCCGCGCGGTCAGTTTGAAGCCGCCCAGGTGCTGGGGTTTACCCGGGCGCAGACCTACGGGCGCATTATTCTGCCGCAGGTCGTCAAGCGTGTGCTGCCGGCTATGGGCAACGAAGTGATTACGCTGGTTAAAGATACCGCGCTCGCCCAGGTGATTGGGGTCGCCGAGCTGTTTCATGCCGCGCAGAATGCCGCCGCGCGCGATTTTTCGACGATGCCGCTCTTTTTTGCCGGTGTTTTCTACTTTATTATGAACTGGCTTATCTCCGCCGCGTTTGCCGCCGCCGAAAAAAAACTCTCGTATTACGCATAATTTTATTACTTTTATCCGTAAATTGCCGCCTCCATACTGGCAAGCAATCGCAAAACCATATTCCGGTGTTACTCTACTAACGGCGGCGCGTGTAAGCGCACCGCCAGCGGTTCTTGTGAGCCGGAACGCTGGTTACAGTAACCAGTATTATTTTTAGGAGGAAATACTATGAAGAAGAGTATTTCGGTGGTTTTGCTTGCGGCAATGGTCGCAAGCGGGGTTTTTGCGCAGGAAGAAGAGGCGGCGAAGAGAAAGGAGAACGCGATTTTTCTCGATTTTGGGCCGCTTATTGCGGGTGCGCTTCGGGACGGTTTCGGCCTGGGTGTTGGGTACGAAAGGGCGCTGAACGACCGGTTTTCCATTTTGGGGCATATTGATATGCTTGGCTTTCCGGTAAAATTAACGAATTCGCAGAAGGAGTATTACGAAGAGACGGTATTTGCGCTTGATATTGACGTGCGCGCCAGGTGGTATCCGTTTAAGGCCGCGTTGTCCGGATTTTTTGTCGGCGCCGGCGTAGGGTACGGTTTGTTGTCGGATGTAGTGGAGCCGAAAAGCGCGGGCAAAGCGGTCGGAATAGAAAAAGAAGACTATTCGCTGCATATCATGAACTTTGCGGCGCAGCTTGGCTGGAAATGGATTCTGGGGGCAGGGTTTGTTCTTGAGCCGATTGTCAGGTATACCGGGGTGATAGAATTGGCGAACAACAGGCCAGCCGGTTCCGCGAAGCTTAGTGTTGGCGGCTTTACCGCTGGTGTAAGTCTGGGCTGGGCTTTCTAAGGAAGCGCGTCCTGCCTGCCTGTCTGGAAGGCGGCGGTGTTTGGTATGCCCAAACACCGCCGCCTTTTTTTTGCGCCCCGTAAAACGAGGAGCAAAAAGGGATTACACCGGCAGCAGGTTCAGCACTTTTTGCGGGCAGGCCTCGGTGCAGGCGCCGCAGGAGGTGCATTTTGCGTAATCAATGTCGGGGATGCCGTTGTTCATGGTTATGGCGCTTTCCGGGCATTTCTTTACGCACAGCTCGCATTTCATACAGCCGTTTTTACACGTCTTGCGTACCTGCGCTTTTACGGTATTGCGGTTGTTGCAGTACGCCAAAACGCCTTTCGCGTCCGCCCTGATAATGCGGATAATGCCCTGCGGACATTCGGCGAGGCAGCGTTTGCAGCCTTTGCAGAGCTTGCTGTTTACCACCGGAACGCCGTCCGCGCCCATAACCAGCGCGCCGAACGGGCAGATGCCGATACAGTCGCCGTAGCCTATACAGCCCCACGCGCACAGTTTAGTGCCGCCCGCCGAAATTTTGGCGGCGCGGCAGGTTTTACTGCCGGTGTACAGCCCTTTGTCCGGTGCCGCCGCGTGGGTGCCGCGGCAGGCAACAACCGCTATCTGCGGGATAAGCTCCCCCTGGCCGCCGGTGAGCGCGGCGCGTTTTTTGGTTGAATCGGCGTCGGAGACCGTACACCCCACAGCCTCCGCTTCGCCCGAGGCCACCGCCGCCGCAAAGCCGTCGCAGCCGGGAAAGCCGCACGCGCCGCAGTTCGCGCCGGGCAGCGTTTCGCGGATAGCCCCTACAAGAACGTCCGTTTCAACATGAAACACTTTTCTAAACACGCCCAGCAGCACGCCAAGGACGAGCGCCAGACCCGCGGCAAAAACCGCCGTTACAAGTATCGTATTCATAGGTACTCTCCTTTTACTTCACCAGGCCCGAAAAGCCCATGAACGCCATCGACAGCAGCGCCGCCGCCACAAATAAAACCGGCGAGCCTTTTAGAAAGGCGGGAACGGGGCTTGTGCGAAGGCGGCCTCGAATACCGGCAAGCAGCAGGAGCGCCACCAAAAACCCGATGGCGACCCCCAGTGCGTACACAACGCTTTGGATAAACCCGTAATCCCGCGAAATGTTGTTCAGCGTAACAGCCAAAATCGCGCAGTTTGTGGTGATAAGCGCCAGGTAGATGCCCATCGAACTGTACAAACCTGGCACGCATTTTTTCAGAAAGAATTCAACAAGCTGCACGAGCGAGGCGACGACCAGAATAAACCCAAGCGTTTTGAGAAACACCAGATTGAGCGGCTCGAGAATGAACCGGTAGATAGGCCAGGTAACGCAGGTCGCCAGCACGGTAACAAAGGTTACCGCCAGCCCCATGCCGATTGATTTATCCTCGTCCTGCGACATGCCGATAAAAGGGCAGAGCGCGAGGAAGCTCATTAACACAATGTTGTCAATCAACACCGCTTTTACAAAAATCGAAAACAAATTCATAGACTCCCTCCCTGGAAGGCGGCGCGTTTTTTGAGGAACAAGCCCAGGCTGATAAACAGCGCGAATACAAGAAAGCCCCCCGGCGGCAGCGCGAAAAAGAGTATCGGCGTAAGGCCGCCTGGCAGTTCCACGCCAAAAACCGAACTGCTGCCCAGGATTTCGCGTACTACCGAGATGCCGACCAGCACCCAGGTGTAGCCCAGGCCCATGCCCAGCGCGTCGGCAACGCAGTACTGCAGCGGCTGCTTGGACGAAAACGCCTCGACACGCCCCATGATAATGCAGTTTACCACGATGAGCGGGATGAACACGCCCAGTTTTTCGGACAGGTCGGGGAAATACGCTTGCAGGGCGTAGTCTATCATGGTGGTGAACGCCGCGATTACAATGATGAATACCGGAATACGCACCGATTGCGGTATCAGTCTTTTGAATACGCTGATGACAATTTCCGACATCAACAGAACGAACGTCATGGATATGCCCATGCCCAGCCCGTTTACGCCGCTGGTCGTAACGGCGAGGCTGGAACACAGGCCTATCATCAAAATAAGCAGCGGGTTTTCGTTGACAAGCCCGTTGGTAAAGATTTTTAGCATTTTTTTCATTGTACGCCTCCGTTTTCATTAAGCCATTCGCCGCCGCGCCGCGCCGCTTCCGCGACGAGCAGGGCGACCGCCCGGCTTGTGATAGTCGCCGCCGTTATGGCGACAACGCTGCCGCCGTCTTTTTCGACCGCGATGCTGTCGCTCGCCCGCATACCGGTAAACTGGCCGTAAAACGTCTTGGTTTTGGCCGGCTTGTCCACGTAGTACGACGGATTGCTCGCGTGCGCGCCCAGACCGGGCGTGTCGGTGTTCGACAGCATTTGCACACCGGCGACAACCCCGTCCGCGCCCACGCCGACAAGGGCGACAAGCGGCGCGTTAAAGCCGGCACTCGCCGCGGCGATAATCACGCCGGTAAGCGCGCCGTTTTCTCTGGCGGCGTATTCTTCTGTAAACAGCACCGCCGAATCGCCGCTTTTTATCTGGCCGGTAATATCTTCAAACTGCGCGCGGGGAAACAACTCTTTCTGCGCGGCTTCCGTTTTGCGCGTATTGTTGGCGGCGATATCCGACTTTGTCGCCTCGTACACAAACGCAAGCGCGACGCAGGCGACCGTGGCAAACACCACCAGCGCCGCGATCATTTTTATGGTATCTTTCATTTTGCCCCTCCGTTCGCGGCCTTGGTCGCCGGTTTTTTGGGCGGCACATAGCCGTACTTTTTGTGCTGAATTCTGTTGAGGAAGGGAGTCAGCGCGTTCATAATGAGCAGACTGAACATAACCCCTTCGGGATACGAGCCGAATTTGCGAATCAGCACGACAATGAGCCCCGCGCCCGCGCCGAAAATCAGCTTGCCGCCTTCGCTCACCGGCGCGCTGGTGTAGTCGGTCGCCATAAAGAACGCCCCAAACACAAGGCCGCCTGATAGCAGCGTAAACAGCGGGTCAAGGCCGAAGAGCGCGCCGGCAATGGCCGCCGTCGCAAGCATCGCCACTGGCGCGCGCCAGTCGATGGTTTTGCGTATCAAGAGATACGCGCCGCCGGCCAGAATCAGCAAAATCGACGTTTCGCCGATACAGCCGCCGCGAAAACCCAAAAACAGCTCTTTGTACACGTCGAACACGCCGCCGGAAACGCCTATCGTCTGGGCGACCGTGCCGGCGCTGGATGTCGCCGCCGTCGCCGCGTCCGCTGCGCCGACAATAGTGCCGCCGGCTTTGATAATACCCAGCGGCGTGGCACCGGTGCCGCCGTCGGGCTTGAACAACGACGAAGCGGCGGCGGGATTAAGCCAACTGGTTAATTCCGCCGGAAAACTCATCAGCATAAACGCCCGTCCGGCGAGCGCGGGGTTGAACACATTCGCGCCCAGCCCGCCAAAAAATTCCTTTGCCACGATAATGGCGAAGAGCGAGCCTAACGCCGTCATCCACAGCGGGGTCGCCGGCGGAATAACAAGTGCCAGCATAAGGCCGGTTACACACGCCGAAAGGTCGTGCAAGTGCGACGGCTGCTTGGTAATACGCCGGAACAGCGCCTCGCCGACAATTGCCGACGCGACGGCCACGGCAATGTTCAACAAGGCCTGGACGCCAAAAATGACAACGCCAAAAACCGCCGCCGGCGTAAGCGCGATGAGTACCCGCGTCATAAGAACCTGCGTGTTCTCTGGCCGGACTATGTGCGGACTGGATTGCAGCCACAACAATTTGGCCGCCGTATTTGTTTTGATTTCTTCTGCCATAAAGTCCTCCTACACCTGTGCCGGCTGCGCCGCGCGCGCTTGTGCTTTTTTTTGCGCGGCGGCCTGCTTTGCCGCGAGAAAATTACGCAGCTTAAATTTACCCACACGGAAACGCTGGGTAAGCCGAATGCGCGCCGGACAGTTAAACGTACAGGCGCCGCACTCAAAACAGTCCATAAGACCCGCTTTTTGCACGCCTTCAAAATCGTCCGCCGCAAGCGCGTTATTCATCAGCACGGGATACAGATGCGCGCTGCAGTTCCGCACACAGCGTCCGCAGCGAATACAGTGCGATTCTTCGTCCGCATACGATTCTTCCGCCGTTAAAAACAGCACGCCGGACGTATTCTTTTGAATAGGAATATCCGCGCTGGGAACCGCCGTGCCCATCATGGGTCCGCCAAAAATGATTTTTTGCAGCCGCTCCCAATTGATGGCAAGATATTCCGGCGGCAGCGCGCTCAACACCGTCCCGATGGGGGCCACAATGTTGCGCGGATTGCCGCACGCCCCGCCTGAAACCGTCAGCCCGCGCTTAATGAGCGGCCGCCCCAGCGCGAACGCCTCGGCGATGGCCAGAAGCGATCCGACATTCTGCACGATGCAGCCCGAATCGCCGGGGAGTCCGCCGGACGGAACTTCGCGGCCTGTCAGCGCCTTAATCAGCAGTTTTTCGCCGCCTTGCGGGTACTGCGTCCGGCAGAGCCGCACACTCATTTCGCCCGGATATTTGCCGTCGGCAATGGCTTTTTCCAGCTTGGGTACCAGAAACGCCTTGTTATCCTCCATAGCAATAAGCGCCGCCTTTACCCCAGTAATATGCTGAAGAATGGCGACGCCCTTAACAATCGTCTCCGCCTTGGCGCTGATAGCCGCCTCATCCGTTGTGAGGTAGCCTTCACATTCCGCGCCGTCGGCAATAATGTAATCTATTTTAAGATGCGGCGGCGGATTCAACTTGACATGCGCCGGAAACCCCGCGCCGCCCATGCCGACAATGCCGGCCTCCCTGATGCGGGTAAGCGCCTCGTCTTTTGAGCAGGTGAACGGATCCAGCGGAGAGAGAAAATCGTCCCCGCTCACCGAATCGTCCGCTTCGATTACGACACACTGGCCTGTCGTATTGTTCGACTGCACGCGCGTTTCAATTTTTTTAACCACCCCCGCAATCGATGCGTGGACGGGAACCGTCATGGGGCCTGGCGCTGCAGCGTCAGCAATTTTCTGCCCCCTTTTTACCGCGTCCCCAACCGCTACAAGAACTTTGTTGGGCGCGCCAAAATGTTGATTTACGGGAATGACAACCTGTTGTGGAACCGGAACAAGTTCCGCCGGCTTCCCCGTAGTGGCATCCTTCCGTTCAGGGATATGGATACCACGCTTAAAAGAGCTTACTACCATTCATGGCCTCTTTTCAAATTAATCTCTTTCGGATTAGTGCATCCATGAAATGAAAGAGTGCAAGTGTGCTATTACATTATAAGGGGCAAATTTTCCAAAGGTCAAGGCTTGCGGCCCAAAATCCGGCGAATCAGGCGGGGGGCGAGGCCGCCTACACGTCTGTGTTTACCAGGTTTTTCATGATGTATTCGCGGCGCTCGGGGGTGTTTTTGCCCATGTAGAACGATAAAACCTGCGGTACGGTTTTGAGCGCGTTGACCGCGACCGGCACCAGTTTTATATCCGCGCCGATAAACTGGCCAAACTCTTTGGGACTTATTTCTCCCAAACCCTTAAAGCGCGTAACCTCCGCAGCCGCGCCCAAAAGTTTTACCGCCCCGTCGCGTTCTTTTTCGGTATAGCAGTACCGTGTTTCTTTTTTTGTACGCACGCGGAACAGCGGTGTTTCCAAAATATATACCTTGCCGCCTGAAACAAGCTCTTCAAAGTACGACAGAAAAAACGTAAGCAGCAAATTACGTATATGAAACCCGTCGAAATCGGCGTCGGTCGCAATGACAATTTTTGCGTACCGCAGACCGCTAATATCGCTTTCTATACCCAGCGCCATCATCAAATTGTAAAGCTCTTCATTTTTGTATATAGCCGGACGCTTCTTTCCGTACATGTTTTCGACCTTGCCGCGCAGACTGAATATTGCCTGCGTGTATACATCACGGCTTGATACCATGGAACCCGACGCCGAATCGCCTTCGGTAATAAAAATAGTCGACTGTTCGCCGTACACACCATCATCCAGATGATACTTGCAATCTTTTAGCTTGGGAATTTTTATCGCAATCTTTTTTGCCGCCTCGCGCGCTTCTTTTTTTACCGTGTTAAGCTCGGTACGCAGACTTTCGTTGGCGATAATTTTTAGCTCCAGCTTTTTCGCCGCCGCGCTGTTTTTGTGCAGCCAGTCTTCCACCGCCGCCTTGCACTCACCGGCAAGCCAGGAGCGAATGTCGGAATTGCCCAGCTTGTTTTTAGTCTGGCTTTCGAACACGGGATTTTTCAGCTTTACCGCCACCGCGGCAATAGCGCCTTCCCGCACATCTTCGCTCTTAAAGTCTTTTTTGAAAAACGCCTGCACACCCTTGAGCATACCTTCCTTAAAGGCCGAAAGATGCGTGCCGCCGTCCGACGTCCACTGGCCGTTTACAAACGAAAAATACTGCTCGCCGTAGTTGTTGGTGTGGCTGAACGCGAACTCGACGTGCTCGCCCTTGTAGTACGCGATGGGGTAGAGCGCCTGCCCCGTGCTGTCGTCTGCTTGTTCAGCCTGCCCGGGGGACGCGCCGGTTTCTTCGGCAAGCAAGTCTAAAAGGCCGTGCCGGGACGAGTACGCCGCGCCGTTCAAATTCAGCGTAAGCCCCGTATTGAGATACGCATAATTTTTTATACGTTTTTCGATAAACTCCAGATTGAACTGATACGCGCCGAATACATCACCGTCCGGCGTAAACTCAACGTAGGTACCGCCGGGTGTGGCGGCGTCTTTTAGGCGGCCTGAACGCTCGGAAACCAGCACGCCCCGTTCAAACACCGCTTCGGCGTAACTGCCGGCGCGTATAGAGACGACGCGGAAGCGCGCGGAAAGCGCGTTGACGGCCTTGGTGCCAACGCCGTTAAGCCCGACAGAAAACTGAAACACGTCGTCGTTGTACTTTGCGCCTGTATTGATAACCGATACACATTCGGTTAGTTTGCCCAGGGGGATGCCGCGTCCAAAGTCGCGGACTTTAACCGTACCGTCTTTTACTTCCACGTCAATGCGGCTGCCGTTGCCCATGATAAATTCGTCAACGCCGTTGTCGATTATTTCTTTAAGCAGAATGTAAATGCCGTCGTCCGGGTTTGAGCCGTCGCCCAGCCGCCCTATGTACATGCCGGTTCTAAGCCGTATGTGTTCAAGGCTGGAAAGCGTTTTGATTTTCGATTCATCGTACTCCGCCGCTTTCGGCGCGGCGGGCTTTGCCGGCGGGGGCGCTTTCGCCGTGGCCGCCGTTTTCGGCGCGGGTTTTGCCGGCGGGGGCGCTTTCGCCGTGGCCGCCGCTTTCGGCGCGGCGGGCTTTGCCGGCGGCGCTTTCGCCGGAGCCGCCGTTTTCGGCGCGGCGGGCTTTGCCGGCGGGGCTTTCGCCGGAGCCGCCGTTTTCGCGGCGGGCTTCGCCGGCGGCGCTTTCGGCGCGGCGGGCTTCGCCGTGGCCGCCGTTTTCGGCGCGGGCTTTGCCGGCGGGGGCGCTTTCGCCGTGGCCGCCGTTTTTGCGGCAGGCTTTGCCGGAGCCGCCGTTTTCGGCGCGGGCTTTGCCGGCGGTTTTGGTTTGGGTGCTGCGGCCATCAGTGTTCTTCTCCCAGTGATATGATTTCTTTGTTGATTAAAAGAATTTTTTGTTCAATGTCCGCGATTTCCGCTTCCAGTTTGAATATGTGCAGGCGTTTGCTTTCCGCCTGTTTTTCCAGTTTTTCTATGCGCGTCTGCTTGCCGTCGATTTCCAGCGACGCTTCCAGTTTTTGTATTTTGTCGTCAACGTCCACTTTCCGGCTGTTTTCCTCGGCAATGGCGTTTATAGCGTCAATGTCCTGCGTAAACAGAATTGCGTCGTACATCGGGCGGTTTTCGGCGGCGGCTATCTGCACGCCGGCGCTGACGCGCAGTTTTTCGCAGTCCGCGTCCAAAAGCTGCCGCTGGTTTTTGAGCGTCCGCAATTTTTCCGCGCCGCCGCCTTCGTGCCGGAATGTGCCGGTTATCGCTTCGATTTCTTTTTTGTGCGCGTCGAGCGTCTGCTCCAATTCGGCGATTTCGCTGTGCGCCGCGGCTGCGCGCTGCACAGAATCGCGCAGCGCGTCTGACAGGGTGTCTTCCGCGAGGGAGCCTTCGGCGCGCGCGGCGCACACGGCTGTTCCGCAGCGCGTGTACAGCTCGTTAAGCTCGGTTTTCGCGCGGCGCGCCAGCACGTTTTCGCGCAGTTTGTGCCAGCGGGCGGCCAAAAACCCCGCCACGCCCCCGCCGTGCCGCCCCGCGTCAGAACGCGCCGCGTCAGAACGCGCCGCGTCAGAACGCGCTGTATCCTCGCGCTCCTGGCCGCGGTGTATGGCGGCGGCCAGAACAGCGCAGCGGCTTTTGTACACGCTGGCGGACGGCGGCAGTTCAACGCCCGCCGCGAGCGCCGCCTCGCCCACCTGCGCGTACACCGGCAGCGCGTCTTTGCGGCACTTGGCCAACTGCCGCCGTCCGGCGAGCACCGCCGATTCAAGCTGGGTCAGGCGGCTAATTTCGCCTTCAATACGCGCAATGTGGGTTCCCGCGTCTTCACGCTGAATAAGAATTTTGTCGTACTCTTTGATAATCGACTGCAGCGCCGGCGGCGTTGTGGCGGCCTGCCCCTCGCGCAGACGTTCAAGCGCGGTCTTCCCCAGCGTGGCGTGCAACGACTGCACGGTTTGGCGAATGCGGGCGCGCTCCTCGTTTAAGTTCCGAATCGATTTTATCCGTTCATCCATGCTGTTACTATACTACCCGCCAGAATAATTGAGAATTGAGATACGGAAAAATCCGCGCAAAAACGCCATGGCGGGGTGGCAGGGATGCCGCCTGGTGACCCAAGCGTGGCGTTTTGCGTATGCGAAACGCCATAAGCAAAAACGGCACGGAGGCGCCGCCATGGAGGGCGGCTGGTTACCAAGTGTGGAGTTTGGCTTTGCCAAACTCCATACGCAAAAACGGCCCGGAGGCCGTTTTTGCGCCGCGCTAGGGATAGAAGCGGAAATACTTTTTGCGGAACGCAAAAAGATTGGAGCGGATAGCCCGGTTTTTGCGCAGCAAAAAAGCGCCCCTGTGCTCATGCGTGATGTACTCTGCATTTTTC
>JAITGR010000139.1 GCA_031280455.1 Spirochaetaceae bacterium | reverse complement strand
CTAATACATTGCGCCGGAATATAGGTAATCGAAACCTTACCCGTCGCCTGATGCACGCGCGTTTCGCAGCGCACGCCGTATATCTCGTAAATATGCTCCGGCGTAAAAACTTCTTCCGGAGTGCCGCTCAGCACAATGCGCCCTTCCTTCAAAACATATACGCGGTCGCAGTACAGCGCCGCCATGTTAAGGTCGTGTATCGCCGAAAGAACCGTTACGCCCAGCCGTTTTACAAAGTCGAATATTTGCAGCTGGTAGCTTATGTCAAGATGATTGGTCGGCTCGTCAAGAACAAGGAAATCCGCTTCCTGCGCGATAACGCGGGCTATGAGCACACGTTGTTTTTCGCCGCCTGAAAGATGGCGGTAATTGCGCTTTGCCATGGTTTCCATGCCCATGTGTTCCAGCGCGTGCCGCACAATAGCGGCATCCTCTTTGGTATCGATGTCGAATAATTTTTTATGCGGACTGCGCCCCATCGCCACAATCTCGTCAACCAGAAAATCAAACGGCACTTCGTTCTCCTGCCCTACAACGCCGATTTTCCGCGCCGCTTCGCGCGGCTTCATCGTTAAAAGATTCGCTCCGTCAAAGCTCGCAGTACCTTCGTCCGGCACAAGCGCGCGGTAGAGGGTTTTGAGCACCGTTGACTTGCCGCTGCCGTTTGGGCCGATAAGCCCCACAAACTCGCCTTTGTGCACAGTAAGCGATATGTCAGAGATTGTTTTTTTATCTGTATACGAAAAAGATATATTTTCAATCTGCAGCCGTGTTGTATACATACATGCTCCTATTGGTCAAACCGTATTTTTTGCGCCGTCATAAGCCGCGTCTGCCAGGAAAACCGCATGCTTACGCGGTGCGTAAAGCGTATTACGCTGCCTTTTTCAAACGGAATAAACCTGGTATGCAGATAGCCCGCAAGCAGCCGGCGCTGTTCATCGGTTTCCGCGCCGTAGCGCCGCGCGTAATCTTCAAGCACCTCGTCAAAACTTTTATACACAAGCCGCACATTTGTCCGTTCAATTTCCACATCGGGATATATCTGCATGCTATACAGCAGGTTGAATATGACATTGCTGTCTGGTACCGGAAAATGTTTTTTGCTGTAGAGCAGCGGGCTTAACTCAATCGCGTCTTCGTCAAACGCCTGCAGCCCGACGTGCCAATACAGCACGATGACATTCGTGCTGACGCACAGCATTTTTTCGATGCTTGCCCGCAAGTCAAGCATGCCGAGCGAAAACGACGCGAATGTAAGGTCGTAGGGCGCTTCCAAATCCCGTTCAACATCAACGTCCTCCCAGCGTTTTTGCACCAGGCGTATGTTATGCGCGTTCTCTATCCGTATCTGGTCGCCAAAAACTTCGGCCATGCCCGCCGCCGGTTCAACCGCGCTTATATGCGCGACTTTCCGCGAAAGCGGTATGGCGATATTGCCCGGCCCCGCGCCAATGTCCAGCACCCGCGAATCGCGCCCCGTCATGCGGGCAAGGGCGGCAACGCGCTTTTTTACGCTGGGGCTGGCGATAAACGAGCTAAAATAATTTTTCGCCGCGTCCTTTTCCTGCCACATCGTCCAACATTCGCCGCCGTGCCCCGAATCAATGTTTTTTTGCTGGGCATCCATCCACAACTTGTTCCAGTCTATGTTGTTTACTTCCATATATACTCCCGTTTTACAAACGTTCTTGCCGCGCCTCCAGCGCTGTGTGCATTTCAGCGACACTCTCGCGCAGCAACGCGCATTCGGCGTCGAGTTTTTTAATTCGAGATTGAATAATCGCGCTGCCCGTATGCTGGCCGGATTGCGATTGCCCAATCCATATATCCCGCTCATCTTCAACATCCGCGATTTTTTCCCGCGTCTGCTCTATACGCGCCGCAATAGCGGAAACGCTCATGTTCTCATATTTATTTGCCATGTATGGACTCCTATTTTTCTTTGGTTTTTCGTTTTAAGAGAAATATGAAAAGCGGGCCGCCCAGTATCGCGGTGAGAATCCCAACCGGCAGCTCTTCGGGCGCGATGACCGTCCGCGCCGCGACATCGACCCACACCACAAGGACGCCGCCGCCCAGGGCCGCAAGCGGCAGCACTTTTTTGTGGTCGGCCCCGATTAAAAGCCGGATAAAGTGCGGCACCATAAGGCCGACAAACCCGATGCTGCCGCTTACCGATATGGTTACGCCGGCCATAAGGCTTGCGGTAAGCACGAGCAGTTTTTGTGTCCGCCGCACGTTCACGCCGAGCGAGCCGGCGCTTTCTTCGCCCAGGAGCAGCAGGTTGAGCGCGCGGTAATTGACCATGAGGGCGGCGCCGCACAGCAGCAGAACGGCCAGGGGCAGGGTGAGGTAGGCCCAGCGCGCGCCGGCGAGGCTTCCGGCCATCCAGAATTCGGCGTTGTGCAGGCCCAGCGCGTTGGGGGCGCTTAACGTAATGACCCGCGTTACGCCGTCCATTATCATCGAGATTGCCACGCCGGAAAGCAAGAGCTGCGTGATGTTGATTCTGCCGCGCACCCGCGAAATTATGTAAACAAAGATTATGGTGAGCGCCGCGCCGAAAAACGCGCTTATCGCCAGGGAATAGCGCCCCAAAAAGGCGAACGCGCCAAAGAGCATACCGATTGTCGCCGCCGCCGCCGCGCCTGAGGAAACGCCGAGGATGAAGGGGTCGGCGAGCTGGTTGCGCACCAGCGCCTGCATGGTTACGCCGGTTACCGCGAGGGACGCGCCAACGATAAAGCCCAGGAGCACGCGGGGGAGGCGCAGGCCCAGCACGATGTTTTCTTGCAGCGGCGTCCAATCGGGAAAAACGCCCGCCCCTATGCCGGGAATTTTGTGTAAAAGGATTTTTGCGACGGCGGACGGCGGAACCACAACCGGCCCCAGCGCCACGCCGAAAAGCATCGAAACAAAAACCGCGCCGGTCAAAAGCGCGGCGATTACGCCTATACGGGGGTTTTCGCGGTTAAAAACGCCGCGCAGATCTTGTTGTACCACAGAAACGCTCCTTCCGCCGCGCGCGCCGTTTTACAGCCGCCCGGCCTTGTTTGAGGAGTTCATCTCCGTGTATTTATCCCATCGTGAAATAGTTCAACAAAGCGGATTCATCCGCTCGAAAAAAGGCTACCACGCCGCGCGGTTTTTTGTCAAGCGAGCAAGCCAAGGTTGCTGTCCTAAAATTGCAATTTTGGGACAGGCTCAAGTATTAAACGCCGTCCTAATGAAGCGCTGATTAAATGAGAATTGAGAATTGAGAAATCCGCGAATGTACGCGAATTATAGCGCCCGAATATGGAGCCATTATTGGCATTATTCGTTCCGGCTGTTTACGACGTTTGGGGCGCGAATAAGTCTATACCACTACAGAACATAACGCGTCCTGGGGCAAGCCCCCTGGGACAGCAAACCACACAACACACCCATTATCAGCCAC
>JAITGR010000020.1 GCA_031280455.1 Spirochaetaceae bacterium | reverse complement strand
CGGGACGCAGCCAGGAGGCGCTTGCCAAAGGTGAAATGGTCAACCTTGACGCGGAGCGGCTTGCCGTCCTCATCGAAGGCATAGACTTGCAAAAAGCGGAGTTGGCGAAGGCGTCCGGCGACATTGACACGCGCGAGCGTGAAATCGCGCAAAAAGCCGCCGAGCTTGAAGAGCGGCAAAAAAGTCTCGATGACCGCGAAAATTCCCTTAAAGCGGAGCAGGATGCCGCGCTGGCAAAAGACCGCGCGGCTGAGCAGACTGCCAGATACCTGAACAACATGCCGCCGGACAGCGCCGTCCGCATCATTGTGGAGATGGACGACCAGGCCATCATCGACCTGTTCAAGAAGGTTGAACAGATGGCGCAGGAACAGGGGGGCGGGTCGCTGGTTCCTGTCTGGCTTATGAACGCCCAAATGCCCCCCGCCCGCGCCGCCGAAATTTCCCGAAAAATGGCCGAGCGTCCGTAGCGCACCGTGATCCGCCCGCCTGCGGCGGCAGAGATGAGGCGGCTAAAAAAACGGGCGCGGCAATGTCTGCCGCGCCCGCTGGAAAAGCAAATTTCTTCGGTTTTATCCGTTTTGCATACTCAAATACGGCCCGTGCGGCTTGGAATGGCCGAACGGCGAATTGGTGGTCTCCGGCATCGAAAGCGACTTTGAAGCGCTGCCGCCGGCACGCTTGGGCAGACGGCTCCGGTCGACAAACGCGCCGTTCAGCGAGTACAACGCAATCTGCGTACGATGCCGCAAACCGGTCTTCTTCAAAAGCAGCGAGATGTAGTTGCGAACCGTCCCTTCAGAAAGCCCCAGTTCCTGCGATATATCCTTGTTGGAAAGCCCCTGCCCCACACAGCACGCAATCCGGTGTTCGGCGCGGTTGAGCAGCACCGGCTTTACCGGCGCGCACGGCAAAGGCCGGTTCAGTTTGGGCTCTATCTTTGTTTTACGCAAATAGCTCGCCAAAAGCTGAAAGCTTTTTACCGCAATATCCTTAGTAATAAAGAACTCGCCCTCGCACACCTTGCGACACGCTGTCGCAGCCTGCCGCAGTGCTTTTTGCCGGCTTATGCAGCCAGGAACCCCCGAACGCGCCATGTTTTCCAGCGAATTGGCATCATCAGCCGCTTCAACGTTGAACACAAAAATAATCTCCGTGTTCCGCGAACGCTTTTTGATGGAAGAAGGCAAGGTATGCGCAACAGTATCGGCCAAATCGAACTCCATTAAAATAACATCGGGTTCGTACCGCTCGGCCAAACTGAGTGCGTCATAGACGTCTTTTCCCGTTCCGCAAACCTGAAAATCTTCCTGCGTCAGCAAAACCGATTTTATGCAATCGCAAAAATCCGCCTGCTTATCAATAATTACCGTCTTAATCATATTTACTCCTCATTATTAACAGTATTAAGAATCGTTACCAAGATAATAGTAAAATCCTTAAAAAAAGGGAAGCGAAAAATGTAATAAATTCATTTTTTACATAATGAATTTGTTAAAATAGTCCACCGCGCCTTCGTTTTTGCGCGCCGGACGCTCCCAAATTTTGTTGACAGATTCGAGGCTGTTGCAAAAGTAACCGACTTTTGCAACAGGCTCATGCTAAACCAGCTTTGTACAATAGTAAAGTTACCCCGTCCGCACGTAAAATTCCGCGCGGCGGGGGCGTTGTCCAAAAATCTGTTACTTTACGTTTTGCAGCTTCATGTTGAAGACGAGAAAACTTTCGGCGGGGATGATGATGCCGCCCATGCCGTCCGGTATATCGCGGTTGCCGTAGCCCATTTCCGGCGGAATTATAACGGTGCGGGACTCGCCGGGGCGCATATCCAGCACGATTTCGTCCCAGCCGGCTATTACCTGCTGTTTGCCGACGGTAAACGAAAACGGCTCGTTGCGCTGGCTGGAAGCGTCTATTACGTTGCCGTTCAGCAGTTTCAGTTCGTAACTGAGTTCCGCCGTCTGCCCCGCGGACGGTTTGTTCCCGCTCCCCTCGCCGGTAACCGTGTACAAAATCCCCGAGGCGGTCTCTTTGGCCTGCGGCAGCAGGGCGCGCGCCTGGGCGAGGTCGCCTTCGCGCTTGGCTTTTTTCTTCGCGTCCGCGTCGCCCTGTGTTTTTGCCAGGAGCGTGTCAAACGAGGCCTGCGTTGGCTTAAATGCCTGGGCGGCGGCGCCGTTGCGAATTATGGTAATCCGGTTAATTTTATCGCCCTGTTTTATGCTGTTGACGACATCCTGCCCGCGTACAACACGGCCAAAAACCGTATGCTTGCCGTCCAGCCACGGTGTGGGCGCGATGGTTATAAAAAATTGGCTGCCGTTTGTGCCCGGGCCGGCGTTCGCCATGCTCAACATGCCAGGCTGCGCGTGATTAAGGCTTACATCAATTTCGTCAGGGAATTTATACCCAGGCCCCCCAGAACCGTTACCGTTCGGGTCGCCGCCCTGTATCATAAAATCCTGTTCGTCCCCGTTGGCCCGCGAAATAACGCGGTGGAACGTCAAGCCGTCATAGAAGGGTTTGCCGGCGGCGGCCGTCATTTTCCCTTCGGCCAGCGCGACAAAATTGGTAACCGTAAGCGGCGTTTTTTCGTACTCAAGCTGTACATAAATATCGCCTTTACTCGTACTAATGCAGGCAAAAAGCCCGTCTCCCAACGATTGCGCCATAGCCGTCTCCTTTTTACACGCGCCCAGCGCCACGGCCAGCGCGCACATACTCACCAAAAATCTAACTTGTACTGTTTTCATACGATAACTATACCGCAGCGCCAGACAAAAGAAAAGCCCAGGATGGGCTGCCCATTCTGGGCAGGGCGTGGGGAAATGCGGGGGCCGTGTAGTAGAGTTGTTCAGAAACTTCAGTTTCCGAACAGCTTCCGCTTAAAATTGTCTAGCGGGGTGGGGCGGCGGCAGCGAAGACTGCGCCCTCTGCCCCGGAGCAGGAGCGCAGGGGCAGAGGGTCGCCCCCGCAATGCCCCCGCTGGGGGGTTAAGCCCCCAGACCCCCGGTCTGCGCCGCTTGACTTTTTTCACATGGCGGCGCTACCATAGGTGAGCAGGGGAGATGTGATATGAAAAAACTGGCATGTATTGTTTTTCTGGCCGCGCTTATGGTGCTGGCTGGCTGCGAGGAAATGTCCACATATACATTCATCAACAAATCGGGGTTTACGGTGCACGTCAATCCAAAAGGACAGGCGGGATTTCCCCTAAAACCGGGGGAAACAAAAGAAATTACCCACACAGGCGACGACCTGCACTTTGGGTACGAGTACCAGCCGACCAATTTAGTAATAGAGCAAATCACCGGTAAAACGGTTGTGTTTATCGACCAGAAATAAGCGCCGTGTAATATTGGCGCAGGCGCTTCCACTTTTTGCGCCGTCTGCGTATACTTCCTCCGTGCCGCGCATTAGTACCGCTTCCAAAACTGAAATACTGAACCGCCTGGACGCGCTTGCGATAGTCGGCGAATACGTCCGGCTGGAGAAAGCCGGCGGGGTCTGGAAAGGCTGCTGCCCTTTTCACAACGAAAAAACGCCCTCGTTTACCGTCAATCCCGACAAAAAACTCTACTATTGCTTTGGCTGCCAAAAAGGCGGCGATATCATCAACTTCATCATGGATATAGACAAGCTGAGTTTTGGCGAAGCTATGGAATTGCTCGCGAAAAAAACCGGCGTTGCCATAACCTACGACGCGGCGTTTGCCAACGACGACAAGGAACTTCGGCACAAGGAGGAGCTTGCGGAGTTGTACCGCCGCGTCGCGCTTAGCTTTCAGTATTTTCTAACGCGCAAGGACGAAGGCGCCGCCGCGCTCTGCTATGTGCGTGAGCGGGGTTTTACGGACGCTACTATAGAACAATTCCGGCTGGGCTACGCGCCGGCGGACGGCCGCTGGCTTTTTGGCTTTTTGTCGCAAAAGGGCTATTCGCCGGCATTTCTCGCCGAAAGCGGCCTTTTTTCCCGCAAAATCGCCAGCGCCGCTTTTTTTAGAAACCGCCTTGTTATACCCATAGCGGGGCGGGACGGAAAAATCCTCGCTTTTGGCGGGCGTGTTTTGCCGCCGGACGACGGCCCCAAATACTTAAATTCCCCCGATTCGGCGCTGTTCAAAAAAGGCCAGACCTTGTTCGCGCTGGACCTCGCGCTGGACGAAATCCGCAAGCGCAAGGAGGCCATCATCTGCGAGGGCTACCTGGACGTTATGGCGCTGCACCAGGCCGGCGTACGCAACGCGGTGGCCCCGCTGGGGACGGCGTTTACCCCCGACCAGGCGCGGCTCTTGGCCCGCTGGGCGGAGCGGGTGCAGCTGCTCTTTGACCAGGACAACGCCGGCCAGAACGCGGCGGTCAAGGCGATTCTGACCTGCCGCCGCGGCAATCTGGAGTGCCGCGTTATTACGCTGCCGCGCGGGGAGGGCGGCCAGACGCTGAAAGACCCGGCGGATATTTTGAAGGCGGAGGGGCCGGGGGTCTTGGCAGAAACCATAAAAAATAGTATACTAGACTTGGCGTATTTATGCGCCCGAAGCAAAGCGCTTCATAATCAGGCGGGAACGGTGAACAAAGCCGCCGCGATAGCGTATTTGTTCCCGTTTTTGGAAACTTTCGATTCTGAAATCGAGCGCGGCGAGCGCGTTAAACAAGTGGCGGACGCGTTTGGCGCCGCGCCGGAAGCGGTGCAGAAAGATTACGCGGCGTACCTCGCGAAGAATTCGCGCGGCGGCGAGCGTCCGGCAAATCCGCCCGCCGCGGCGGACGCGGACGGCGGCGGGGAACAGCGGCATATTCGCATGAACGACGAGTTGTACCTGCTGGGGGCGGTTTTCGCGCACTGCGACGCGAAGCCTGAGTTGTTTTCGCAATTGCGCGCGACATTGCCCATTGAGGAATTTAGCAATTCTGACGCGAAGGAGCTGTATCTTACGTTTGAAGAGACGTTGCGCGGCGGCGCTTTTACCACGGAAGCGCTGCTTTCCGCGCTGAAAGACCAGGCGTTAAAAAACTTTCTTCTTTCTAAATGCGCCGGCGGCGAGTTTGCGGCGCAGCCGGAGCAGCTTGTGCATGGCGGCATTAAACGGATTCGGGTAAAACGGCTTAAACAAAAGCGCGCGGATTTAATTACCGAGATGCGGATTGCCAAGAATGGCGGGCGCGATGTGGACGATTTGCTTGCGGAAAAAATGTTTATCGATGAAATGCTTTTGGAACTGGAACAGTAACGGGGGCGTTGCGGGGGTGTCCCCCGCTTGGGGGGTAGCGGAAGCATTGCCGTAGGCAAGGCTGGAGTGAGGGGGGCACCCCCCCGCCTGAGTTGGTATCGTGTTTTTTGGGTGAATAAGGGGCATGGCCCGCAGTAGGGGGGGATATTTAAGGAGATAGGTATGAATGAAGAGGGAACACAAACCGCGGAAACAGAACTGACGCTTGACCCCGCTGTGGTCAAACTGATAGGTTACGCGAAGGAAAAACGGGCGCTTTCGTACGACGAGCTGGAAGAGTTTTTGCCGGAATCGATTATCGACAACACCGAAAAAGTCGAGGAAGTGCTGGCTCTGCTGGAAGCGAACAACATTGAGTTGAGCTACAAGGACGAAAGCGAGCCTGAGCCGCCCAAGAAAAAGCCGAAAAACCAGAAGGCGGCGCGCAAAAAGCGGCTTGCTTCCGGTGAAAAAGAGGCCGCGACGGACGACCCGGTGCGGTACTATTTGCGGGAGATTGGCAAAGAGACGCTGCTGAACGCGGAGCAGGAGATTGAGCTTTCCAAGCAAATGGAGGAGGGCATCAACATTATAAAAGATGTCATCCGCAAGTCCGGTATGGCGCTTACCGAATTTTACCACATTACGCAAAAGGCGTTTTCTAAAAAAGATCCCAAGGAATTGAGTCTTTCCAAAAAAGAGATTACCGAATACATGACGGAGCGCAGAAGGCTGAACCATTTTTACAAGGAGCCGCTGCGTTTGGCCGGCGCCGACCTGAAAAATTACATGGAACTGAAGCGCCGGCTGATTGCCAAGGGGGCGAATCTTGCCGAGGACAAGGAATTGTCCGCCCTGCGCGTAAAAATTCTGGAAGTCATTACCAAGGCTGAAATTCACCCTGACGAAATCAATTCGTTTTCTGAAAAATTTTTGCAGGCGTCAAAAAAAATCAAGCGCTTAAAAAAGGAACAGGAGCGTATTGGCAAGCGGCTGGGGGTAGATTCCATGCGGAATTTGCGCGCGCTGGGGCGCAGTCTTACGGTCAAGGAGGATCGCGAACAATTGGAGCGTTCGCTGGGGCTTACGTCGGACGAGATTAAAGAAAAAATTCAGCACTTCCAGCTTACCGAAAAAAAACT
>JAITGR010000029.1 GCA_031280455.1 Spirochaetaceae bacterium | reverse complement strand
GTCGGCCTGCGCGACGGGCAGTATTTCGTAGGGAAAATGGTCGGGGTGCAGGTACAACAGGCGTATCCAAAAATCGCCTTGTATGCGGGTAATGCGCTCTAAAAGGCTGGCAAGCCGGCTTTCGCCCGCGCGGTCACGGCCGTACGCGGCTAAATCCTGCGCGACAAGACAGATTTCCTTAACGCCGCGCGCAAGCAGCGCCTGACATTCGGCGGCAACCTCGTCCGCGCCGCGGCTTCGCAAGCGCCCCCGGATAAGCGGTATCGCGCAGAACGAACAGCCGTTGTCGCATCCGTCAGCGACGCGGACATACGCGCTGCCTGCCGGCGAAAGCAGCGGCCGCGTCGCTTCGGGCGCGGCGGTCTGGCTGGGTACAGCCTGGCTGGAACCAGCCAGACCGTAACAGGTAAAGCCGCATACCTCCCCAAGCCAGGCCGCCAGGCCCGCGGTGTCCGGCTTTTCGTACACGCCGTCTACTTCAGTAAGGCTTTCGCGCAATTCCTGGGCGTACCGGACGGCGAGGCAGCCTGTCAGCACAATTTTTTTGCGCGGGTACTCGCGGCGAAAATCCAGCGCGGTGTTGATAGATTGTTGTTTTGCTTCTTCAATAAAGCCGCAGGTGTTTACCAGAATGATGTCCGCGCCGCCGGCCTCCGCGCTGGGAGTAAAACCGGCACGGCGCAGGCGCTCTATGATGAGTTCGCTTTCAACCTGATTTTTCGCGCATCCTAAACTTTCAAGATAAAACGTCATACCGGCTGGCGGCGTCTAGTAGCGGCTGGCGGCGTAGTCCACCCAGCCGCCCGCTTCCACCAGACCGCGTTCAAAGCCTTGCAGCAAAAAAGGAACGGATTTTTTAGCGTGGCCGCCTGAAAAAAGCAACTTTTCGTGCTGAATGTCCACTTCCAGCATCGTTTTTTGGCCAGAGAACTCGCTAAAAAGCGCTGCAATTTCCCCACGCGCAAGCTCGCACGCTATCATACCGCAGTTGTACATGTTTTGCCGGAAAATGCGCGCGAAACTTTCGGCAATGACAATGTTTATGCCGTTTGCTTCCAGCGCCCATGGCGCGTGTTCGCGGGAGGAGCCGCAGCCAAAATTGGCGCGCGTTACAAGCGCTCCCGCGTCTTTCAGGCTCCGTTTCGCGTCGAAGCCTTCGAGCTTCAAATCTTCCAGCAAAAACGGGCCGAGCGCCTGCTTGCTGGCTTCATTCAGATACTTTGCCGGTATTATCTCATCGGTGTTGATGTCGCTTCTGTCCAAAAAGAGTACGTTTCCGCCAAAAGTCTTCATCGCCGCCCCGTTCTACCGCAGTATCTCGGCGTTCTCGCCGCGCCCCCAGCGAAGCGCCAGGTCGGCGGGGCTTTCGCCGGCTGTATTCCGCACCGATTTATCCGCGCCAAGTTCAATAAGAAAGCGGACAATATCCGGCTGTCTGAGTCGCGCGGCGTAGTGCAGCACGGTGTTTCCCTGCGAATCGCGGGCGCTTACACCCTTTCCGCCGAAAAGCGCCCGCACGGCGTCGCGGTCGTTGGTGGCAAGCACCAGTTCCGCCGGTGTTTTTCCGTCGCGCGCTATCGAAAACACGTTGGAGCCCTCGTCGGTTAAGAAGCGCGCCGCCTGCCAGTTCCGGTTGTTGACCGCGTACCGCAGCGGTGTGCGCCCTTCGCGGTCGACTATGGACAGCCGGCCCACCCACAAGGCTATCTGTTCGACATCCTGCTGCTGCACATTGTTGAGCAGCGCAATGTGCAGCGGCGAGCGGCCTTCGTCATCGGTCTGGTCGCGCCCTTTTTCCAGAAGCGAAAGCATCATGCGGCGCGAGGTTTTCAGCGCCACCGTAAAGGGGCTTTTTCCTTCGGCATCCTGCGCGTGTATCTGCGCGCGGTTGTCCAGCAAAAGTCCCACAAGGTCGCTGCGCTCGTTCTGCACCGCGATAAGCAGCGGCGTATCACCTTCGTTGTTGCGGGTGTTTACATCAGCGCCGGCGCGAATCAGATTGGTTGCTGATCGCAGATTGCCCAGAATAACCGCCTCCAGCAGCGCCGAATTGCCTTCGCTGTCGCGCAGTTCGGGGTTAGCCCCCGCCTGCAGCAGCATGGTTTCGATATTGAACATGCCCAGCCGCACCGCGTCGTGCAGCGGCGTCATGCCGTACAAGTTGTAGGCGTTCACGTCAACACCGGCGGCAATGAGCACACCGGCGGCGGCTTGCGCGTTCCAGCGAACCGTCGCGTGCATGGGCGAATTGCCCAGCGTGTCGCGCCCCGCAAGAGACGCTCCGGCGGCAATCAGGGCGCGGACAGTCGGCGCCGAATCGGCCTTGACGGCGATAAACAGCGGCGTTTCGCCGGTAACGTTCTGCGCCTCAATGTTGGCGCCTTTGGCCACAATTTCGGGAATAGCGGCATCCAGGCTCCACTGCGTCGCGTAGTGCAGAATGGTATTGCCCGTCCCGTCCCGCGCCGAAAGCACTATGGGGTTGAACATCCACTGCCGGTAGCCGCCCGGCGAATAGAACGTCAGGTACAGCGGGCTTTCGCCTTTGGCGTTTTGCAGAAAAACATCAGCGCCGCGCGACAAAAGCAGTTCGCCCGTCGCGCCGGCATTCGCGCGCACCGCCAGATGGAGGGCGGTATCCCCCTCCTGGTTACGGGCGTTGACCAGCGCGTTTTTATCCAGGATTTTGCGGACCGTATCCACACTCGCGTTAAGCCTGACCGCCACCAAAAGCGGCGTATTGCCGCCGTTATCGGCCTGCAACACCGTTTTGTCGGTAATCAGCGCCTCCAGCGTCGCGGTATTGTCGGTCAGCGCGCGTTCAAACGGCGTGGAGCCGGTGTTCGTCGCGGCGAAAATATCGGAATTGTAGCTTAAAAGCAGGGGGATAATGTCGGTCGCCTTTTCCTCTATCGCGGTGTACAGCGGCGTTTTTCCTTCTATATTATGAACCGAAACATCCGCGCCGCCGCGCAGCAGCGTTTCGACAACGGACTGGTCGCGGTGCAGGCTGATGACCACATGCAGCGGCGAATCACCCCGCCCGTCGCGCAGGTTCGGATTGGCGCGGCTGCCCAGCAACAGTTCCAGCGCCTGCTGGTGAACGGGGGCGGGAATCGCCAGGTGCATGGCGGTGTTGCCCTGCCCGTCCTGGCCGTTGACATCCGCGCCCGCGCCGATAAGCTGGCGCATCGTGTCCAGGTCGCCGATAACCGCCGCTTCGTGGAGCGCGGTCGTGCCGGCAATGTTCTTAATGTTGACATCGACCTTTTTTTCCAGCAAGAGGCGCGTCCAGCCGGTACGCTTCTCGCGCACGCTGAAGTGCAGCGACGAAATACCGTCCGACCCGCGCAGGTTAAAGTTGAGCGTCCGCACCGCCGGCGCGAAATACTGGTTGAGCGGGTCGGACGACACGCCGCCCGACTCGATGAGTGTTTGTGAAATGCGGGCGTGATTGTACGAATCAAAGTGGGCATAGGCCAAGTCGAGCGCCGTTTTGCCGTTTTCGTCGCGTATATTGATAAGCTGCTGCCGTGTCAACGCGCTGCCGGCGCCGGTAACCAGCGAAACAGCCTGCGGATTGCCATCTTCAGCCGCCATGTGCAGCACAGTGCGCCCCTCTGCGCCGGTCGAAAGAAGGCTCGCGTCGGTAAGCAGCGCGCCGAGATAGGCCGTGCTGCCGTCCTTAACGGAAATAGCGGCGGCGGAAAGCCCGTCGCGCCCTTCGTGGTGGATATTAGCGCCGGCGGCAAGCAGAATACGGGCTGTCGCCGCGTCCCGGGCGCGGGCGCTTATCGTAAGCGGCGTGTCGCCTTCGTTGTCAACAGCGTCCGCCGAGTTGCCCAGCCGGACAAAAAAGTCCGCCAACTCCGCGCTGCGCGCTTCGGCGGCCAGATGCACCGGATTTTTACCGAGCCCGTCGGTGCTGTTTGCCGGATAATTTTCCTGCACGTACACCGTCTTCGCTTCTTCGTAGCGCCCCGCGCGAATAAGATCGCCGACCTTATCCAGCGGTGTTACGACAA
>JAITGR010000231.1 GCA_031280455.1 Spirochaetaceae bacterium | reverse complement strand
GACGAAGACGAGGGCGATGATGCTGGTTTGTATGCGGACGGCGGCGACGACCCGCTGTACGACAAAGCCGTGGAGCTTGTTGTGCAGCAGGGTAAAGCGAGCGCGAGTTACATTCAGCGCCGTCTGAAGGTCGGGTACAATCGCGCGGCGCGGCTTGTTGAAGAAATGGAGCACAACGGTGTTGTCGGCCCTGCCCAGGGTTCCCGTCCCCGCGACTTGCTGCGCGCGGTGTAGATAGCGGGCAATGAACTACCCCGCGGCTTGCGGCGGACGCCGGGGGGTTAGTGGCACGCGCTCCAGTTTTTGGCGGTGTTTACACTGGCGCGGAGCGGGATGTTCAGCGTAACGGCGTTTTCCATAACGTCGCGGACAAGTTCCGCGACGACCGCCGCTTTTTCTTCGGGACACTCCAAAACAAGTTCGTCGTGGACTTGCAGCAGCATTTTGGTTCCGGCGTATGCTTCGCCCCCCGCCCGCAGCGCCGCGTCCAGGTTGAGCATGGCTTTTTTTACAATGTCGGCGGCGCTGCCCTGAATCGGCGTGTTTACCGCGATGCGTTCCGCCGCGGCTTTTTCCATTTTATTGCTGGAATTGATAAGCCGGATTGTGCGCCGCCGGCCAAACATTGTTGTTACATAGCCGTTTTGTTCCGCGCCGGAGATAACGCCTTGTATGTACGTGCTAACGCCGGAATACGTCGCAAAGTATGTCTTTATAAACTCCAGCGCGTTTTTGCGGGTTATTTCCAAACTCGAGGCAAGCCTGAACGCGCTCATGCCGTACATAACACCGAAGTTTATGGTTTTGGCAATACGCCGCTGGGCGCTGCTTACCGCGGCAGGCTCCACGCCGAAAATGAGCGCGGCGGTGCGGCTGTGGACATCTTCGCCGGCGGTAAACGCGGCGCACAAATTTTCGTCGCCGGACAGATGCGCCAGGACGACCAGTTCTATCTGGTTGTAGTCCGCCGAAACAAGCATGTTGCCGTCGCCCGCGATAAACGCCTGCCGTATGCGCCGCCCTTCTTCTTCGCGAATAGGAATGTTCTGCAAGTTGGGGTCGCGGCTGGACAGCCGGCCTGTGGCAGTCCCCGTCTGCACAAACGTTGTGTGCAGCCTGCCGCGCTGGTCGGCGCTGTCGACAAGCGCGTCAACATACGTCGATTTTAACTTTGACAGCGTCCGGTGCCGTAAAATTTTGCGGCATAACTCGTCCTGGGACGCGAGCGCTTTTAGCACGGACATATCGGTTGACCAGCCGGTCGCCGTTTTTTTTATCGGGGTAAGACTGCGTTCAACAAACAGCACATCCTGAAGCTGCGCGGGCGAAGCCAGGTTGAATTCGTGGCCGACCATGCTCCAGCCGTCAAACTGAATGGCCGAAAGTTCGTTTGTAAGCTCGATGCCGTAAACGTGCAGGCTTTTTGTATCTATTTGTATGCCGTGCATTTCCATTTCGGCCAGAATTGGCAGGAGCGGCATTTCCGTTTTGTAAAAAAGCTCGCCGGCTTCCGCGTTCAGCCCGCCTTCGTTTTGGAATTTATTTTTTAGCCGAATACACAAATCGGCGTCTTCGGCAGAGTAGCGGCAGGCCAAATCTAGCGGGATTGTATTGAAGGGCTTGCCTTTGGGCACGATGGTTTTGTACGAGATAAAACTGGTTACGCCCAGAAAATGGCCGCTCACTTTTTCCAGCGCGTACGAGTCGCGGTCGGGGTCGACAAGCCAGGCGGCGACCATGGTGTCGAAAATGGCGGCGTTCCAGCGTTCCAGCCCCCAGGCGCGGCTTACTTTGTAGTCGAATTTGCTGTTGTGCGCGGCGACGCACATTGCGCTGTCGGCGAGGAGGCCGGCGAGGAGGCCGCGAACGGCGGACGGGTCGGCAAACGGCGAATCGGCGTTGGGACCGTGGGGGGCGAGTGGTATGTAGTAGGCTTCGTTTTCGCAGAGCGCGATGGAGAGACCGACTGGACGCGCGGTCGCCGTGTCGAGTGAGTCGGTTTCAAAGTCCAGGGCGAAAAAGCCTTGCGCCTGTGCCCGGGCGAATAGTGCTTCTATTTCGGGGATGCTAATCAGGGGGCGGTACGCGGCGTTTGTCAGGGGGATGATTACTGGCGGCAAGGTTTCATCGTATGCCGGTATCTGCTGGTAGTGCTGCGAGGGGGTAGCGGAGGACCCGCGCCCGTGGGTACCGGTCTGGTTTTGCGGGGCGGGTTCTTCGGGTGCGGGGCCGGAGTGAGGGGGGGCGGCGGCCTCGTCTGCGCCGTCCTGCCGCCTCTGCGCCGGTTCCCCAGGGCTGTGTCCCCCCCCCTGCCCGGAAATTTCTGCCGCAAGGCGCGAAAACTCCTGCGCTATCGAGCGGATTTCGTACTCGTGCAGTAACGTGGCCGCGGCGCTGTAGTTGAGTGTGCCGGCGTGGAGGGCGCTGATTTCGGTGACGGGGAGGGGGACGGTGTCGCAGAGGGTGATGAGTTTTTTGGCGAGGTAGGCGTCGTCTTTGCCAGCGTTGAGTTTTTTGCCGGTGGCACCGTCTATGCCGGCGATGTTCTGGTAGATGTTGTCCAGGGTGCCGTAGCGGAGTATCAGCCGCTCGGCGGTTTTTTCGCCGATGCCTTTGACGCCGGGGATGTTGTCGGAGCTGTCGCCGGTGAGTGCCAGGAAGTCGAGGATGTTTTCTGGCAGTATGCTCCACTCGCGCTGGACGGCGCTGGTGTCGATGACTTCAAAGCCGGTAAGCGGCGATTTTCTGAGCGTGCTGAATGGCTCGGTGTTGTCGGTGGTTTCTGTGCCGGGGCTTATGAAGCTGGCACCGCTGACGACTTGTTTTTTGAGTGGGCGGAGTTCGTATATGCAGCCGCCGACGAGTTGCAGGAGGTCTTTGTCGCCGGAAACGATGTAGCATACGCGGCTTTCCTGGCGGCATTTTTTGACGAGTGTCGCGATGATGTCGTCGGCTTCGTAGCCTTCTTTGCGCAGTATCGGTATGCCGAGGACAGAGAGGAAGCGTTCGACGAGTGGTATCTGGCTGTGGAGGTCGTCGGGGGCTTTGTCGCGTGTGGCTTTGTAGGCGGGGTATTCTTTGTGGCGAAAGGTCGGTTCCCGCGCGTCGAACACTGCGGCGATGAGGTTGGGTTCTTTGCTGGTGAGCAAATTGGCGATTACTCTGCAATAGCCAAATAAGGCCGAGACGTTCTGGCCATGTTTGTTTCGTAAAGGGCGCGAGATAAAGGCAAAGTACGCACGGTAAATGAGTGCGTACGAATCTAAAAGGTACAAAGGCGTAGGCATAATGTCGCATACTGTAGCGTATAGCGTATTTTTATGAATAGAGGGGCGCGCAAATCGCCTCCCGCCGCTCTGCGGCGGCTCCCGCGCGCCAGGCATTTTTGGGCACCGCCATGGATGCGCCGCCATGGATGGCGGCTGGTGTCCAAGCGTGCAGTTTGGCTGCGCCAAACTGCATAAGCAAAAAGCGCAAGGATGCGCTTTTTGCGCCGTGGTCTTGAAAAAGCGGCGGCGGCGGCCTACTATATATGCATGGATACACAAAACATTGCCGCCAGTCTGCACCCGCTGGAGATAAAGGTTATACTCGCGTTCGAGCCCGGCGCGGAGCTTTCTGCCGAAATAATCGAACAGCGCCTCGCCCTTAAAGCCGGAAACGGCAACCAGGCCTTGAGTTGGCTGGCCGGCAAGGATATTGTTGCCGAGAGCCGGCGCGAAAAGGCGGTTTTTTACGAACTGACGCAGTTGGGTGGTTTGTGGGCGGAACAGGGGTCGCC
>JAITGR010000150.1 GCA_031280455.1 Spirochaetaceae bacterium | reverse complement strand
CTACAGCAGTTTTTTCATTTCATCGTGGACAAACTGGACTTTCAGCCCCACGACAATTTGCACCGACGTTTTGCTAGGCCGTATAATGCCGGAAACGCCCGCCTGCTTGATTTTCTTTTCGTCAACCAGCGTGTAATCTTTTACCTCCACGCGAAGGCGCGTGGCGCAGTAACCGCACGAAGCAACGTTCTCCTTGCCGCCAAGCCCTTCCAGGCAGACGCGGGCGACTTCGGCAAAAGACGAACCGCCTTTCAGCGCCGCGTTTTTCTCGCTTTCAGGCGTATCTTCGCCATCATCCTCGCGGCCCGGCGTTTTCAGGTTCAGCCTGGTGATAATGAAGCGGAACGCAAAATAGTACACCGCCGCGTAAATAAGGCCGGGAATGACGACCAGCGCCGGCTGCACGGCCATAGGCGCTTTGGCGCTGAGCACCAGGTCGATAAGACCGGCGCTAAAGTTGAAGCCGGCGCGTATCGGCAGAAGCGCGCAGACAGCCAGCGATATGCCGGTCAGCGCGGCGTGCACAACGTACAGAACCGGCGCCAGGAACATAAACGAAAACTCGATAGGCTCGGTGATGCCCACAAAGAAACTCGCCAGCGCCGCCGAAAACAAAAGCCCCGCGGCGGCCTTCTTCTTGGCCGTCTTCGCCGTGTGATACATGGCAAGGCAGGCCGCCGGCAACCCGAACATCATCACGGGGAAAAAGCCGGTCATGTACTGGCCGGTAACGCCGGCAACGCCGCCCTGCCCGCTCCAAAACTTGCCCAGGTCGTTAATTCCGGCGACATCAAACCAGAAAACGCTGTTAAGCGCGTGGTGCAGGCCCACCGGAATAAGCAGGCGATTAAAAAAGCCGTAAATGCCCGCGCCCAGAGCGCCTGTCGAGACAATCGTTTCGCCAAAAAGCACCAGGCCGTTGTACACAACCGGCCAGACAAAGGCGAGAATCAGCACGGCGACAAGCGTAACGCCCGCGGTAACGATGGCGACGCAGCGCCTGCCCGAAAAAAACGCCAGCGCGTCAGGCAGCGCGATTTTGTGGAACCTGTTGTAACAGCCGGCCCCGATAAGCCCCGACACAATGCCGATAAACTGATTGTTCAGTTTGCCGAACGCCGCCGGCGCGTCGCTGTGGGTGAACATCGCGTACGCGGCGGGCGAGAGCAGCGTCTGAATCATAAGCCACGAAATCAGCGCCGCCAGCGCCGCCGTGCCTTCGCCGTCCTCGGACATCCCAACGCCGACGCCGATAGCGAACAAAATCGCCATGTTATCAATAATCGCGCCGCCGGCCTTCAAAAGAAACGCCGCGACAACGTTATTCGCGCCCCAGCCGGACGGGTCAATCCAGTAACCTATGCCCATCAAAATCGCCGCCACAGGCAGACACGCCACGGGCAGCATCAAACTCTTCCCCAGTTTTTGCAAGTATTTCATCATAAAAATACCCTCCTACACATAAATTTGCCGGAAAAAACCAGCATACATGGCGTAATTATAGCAGGTTTTCCCAAAATGTCAAATTTTCGCGTTATGCGGGGGAGGTTTTGGCAGATAATCATAGAAAGGGCGCATTTTTGCCCGCATGGACGGCGAGCCGAAAAAGCAAGGCGCACAGCGCCTTGGGTAGTTTCGCGGAGTAAAACGCCAGCTTAAAAATCCGCATGAATGCGGATTTTTAAGCCAAAAACCAGGCTATCCGCTCCAATCTTTTTGCCTGCGGCAAAAAGTATTTCCGCTACTATCCTTTGCGCTGCTGAAAATCCGCATCCATGCGGATTTTCAGCATGGAGTTTTGCCAAAGCGCTGCGCGCTTTGGGCCTGGAGTTGTGCGTAGCACAACTCCATAAGCAAAAACGGCTTTGCCGTTTTTGCGGCGGCATCCATGCCGTTTTTGAACATGGCGTTTTGCAACAGCCTCATTACTTTGCTAAAAGAGATGCTTTTTTAATCAGCCGTTCGCCGGAGACACCCCGCCACGAGCCGTTTCCCAGGATGGCGGCCAGTTCGCTGGCGTGGCGGTAATCCTCCGGCGTGTCAACCGTAAGCCGCACGTTGGGGGCGCGCCATTTTCGCGGACAAAGCGGGCGGTGCAGCGTGAATAGTTCGGGGTGGCCGTACAAGTACGGGCAGACATGCTCGCGTTCGGCCTCCGTCGCCGCCGCCTCCCCCGCCCGCAGCAGCGCCCGCGCCGATACCACCTCCACCCCCGCGCCGTACGGCAGACCGGCAAACGCGGCATAATCGGCATCCAGCGCGGCGGCCTCGCGCACAAGGGCGCGGGCTGCATCGGCAAACACAAACGGATTGTCGCCGGTCGCACGAATAATGCCGCCGTCCAACGCAAAAAATTTAATCGCCGCGCAAAAACGGCCTAACACATCCAGCTTCGAGCCGCAAAACACTTCAAAGCCCGCCGCGCGGGCAAGCGGCTCAAACGCGGCGCGCGAGGCATCGTCGTCGGGACACGCAAGAATGTTCACACCGGCGCGGCAGGCAGTCAGGCGCTCCATAACGCGGGCTATAAGCGGCTTCCCGCCGAGCGGTAGCAGCGCCTTCCCCGGCAAGCGGCTGGAATCCAGCCGCACCTGGAGCACCAGCGCGGTTTTCACCCCAAAAACTCCCGCCAGACATTCAACACGTCGCGCACCGTAAACCGGAAGCGCCCGCTATTTTCGCGCACCCACCGGCGGATTTCCAAAAACAGCCTGAACGCCGCCGCCGGTGTCAGCGTGCTTTTTACGGCAAACGCCGGAAACCGGCGCAGTGGCAGATGCGCGCCGCCGTCTTTGGGCACACTCACCGCCGCCAGATTTTTAAGGAAAAAACGCCGGTACGAATCGTCCGCTGCCGCCTGCTCGGCAGGATGGCCGCCCTCATAGCGCAGCCGCACCGGACGGTCGCAGCGAATCTCCTCGCCCCACAGCCAGGCGCGCAGGCCAAAATCAAGATACTGCCAGTACGGGTTGTCCATGGCCGGGTCAAAGCCGCCCAGCGCGATAAAGCGCGCGCGGTCGTAAATACCGGCGGCATCGTACGGGTACAGCGTCGGGAAATCGTCCGCGTCCGGCGTGGTAAAACTGCTCTCAAACGTTTTTTTAAAGGCATGTGGAACATTCATCGTGGGAATAGGCCGGCCATCCGCCTTGTAGTGTACCAGCGGCACCGTACACAGCCGCTTGTAACCGGCAATGCCACAGGCATTGCCGTCGGCAGGCACAAGCAGCCGCGAACTGATGCGCTCGGCGTTAATGCCGGAAAGCCGCATGTCGTCCCACACCACAAAAAACAGCGGGCTTTTAACCTCGTGGGCGGCAATGTTGATTTTACAGCCGGTGCTGGCCGGCTTTTGCAGCAAAATAAACACCACATTTTCAAACCGGCCAGCCAGCTCTTCCAGCCCGTAATGCTCTTCGGCACCCTCCACCGAAACAATCGTTTCAAACCCGTACTTTGAAAGCTCCTCAAAAACAGTACGCCGCCCTATGCGCCCCGCCCTGTTGAGCAGCACCGCCGCAACGCCGCTCGTGTTTGCGCGGATGCCTTCACCCAGAACGGTGTACGGCGGGAATTTTTCGCTAAAAGTTGAAGGTATAGTATTCATCGCAGTCCGCGCACAAACCCCGCCAGTTTTTTAGACAATGCTGCTGATGCAGCGGCGCGGCACGTTCCCAGATTTCGGCTAGAGTATCCCGAAAAATATTCCCCGGCGCCCCATCTGGCACGACGCTCTGTTCCCGGCACACCGGCACCGTCCCGTCCAGCAGGATGTACATATCGCGCGCAAGGTGCCAGCACAAATCCCGCGTAACCGGCGATATATCGGCGGCGCGCATGTCGGGCAGGAGCGCGCAGAAGGTGTCGTACTTTTGGACGATGACGTTGGCGGTTTTCGCCTTCCAGTGCTTGTAAAACGCCTCGATGTCGTCCTCGTTCCCTTTGCGCCGGACCGCCTGAACGTACGCCGACTTGGGGAACAACGCGATAAGGCGCTCGGCACACGCGCGCGCCGCTTCCCACTGCGCCGCCGGGCCGCGAAGCGCCGCGTACTGTTCCGCCGTCGCCGCGTCCAGCGACACAACCCACGACAGCGCCTCTATCCCCGCGTGGCGGCGCGGCAGACTCGCAAAGTTCGCCGCGCACGCCGCCAACACACCGTCATTCCAGCCCACGCCCGATGTTTCAACAACCAGCGAAAAACCAGGCCGTTCCAGCACCGCGCCGATTAAGCGTTCCACCGCCGGATGTCCCGCCGCCTCGCCCCACAACGAAAAGCTAACCACCGCATCTTCCGAAAACGCCGCGATTGCGTCCAGGATGCGCTCGAAATCCGCTGCCACCATGTATTCGACGGCTTCAGCCGGACGTACGCGCGGGTACGGGCAGTACCCGCAGTCGTGTGGGCAATCGCGCGCGACCTGCACCGCGTAGTACGCCGGCAGCGTCCGCACAATGCCGCCCTGCGCGATAACCCGCGCGGCATCCGCGTACCCGCTGTACCCCGCGTCCAAAAAGCGGTTCAGCAGCAGCACGTTACGGCGGGAGTCGGCGCACAACTGCACGCGGTACGCGCGCAAATCCTCCGGCGCAATTTCGGTTTCAATGTCAAATGAATTGATGTCTTTTTGCAGTACAGAAAACACGGCGTCGCGCTCGACGTAATCCTCCGCGTCTGCGTTCAGTTTTGCCAGCACACCCAGCACGCCGGGGGCAAACAATTCCGGCGCAAGGCCGTACGGCCAGCCGTCCGCGTAGGTGTATTCAGCCGGATACGCCTGGTGCCGCGCGAACAGCAGCGCCGCAAGCGCCGTATCCAGAAACGGGCAGTCCGCCCAGACCAGGTACGAGCAGTCAAACCCCGTGTCGGCGCGGGAAAGTTCGGCAAAAAATACGCGCGTATTCCATTCGGGGGCGCGGACAACCCGCACCGGAAGCGCCGCCCCGCCGGAAGCCGGCACGACAGCCTGCGGCAGCGGCTGGCACAAGTCGTCGCGCACGAACAGCGCAATCTCGCGCGCGCACGGAAACGCCGCCGCGTTTTCCAGCGCGAGGTCAAACGCGCTTTTTCCGTTCAGCGCCGGCGCAAAAGCCCAGGAAGAAAGATGCCCCGCATAGCAAAGGACGATAGCGTTCATCAGTGTATTATCGGCAGAAAACGCCGCCGGCAATACCCGTACACCCGCGCCGCCGCTGCAGCCTATTTGAGCGTGAACGTTACCGTTACGTCAGTCGTTATTTCCTGCTCACCCGACGGCACACCGGCGGCGGCGTCATAGGCGACGGCTGCCTTTGCCGTGTTGCTCTGCGCGCGCACAAACACCGCGTCCCGCCCGCGGTCTTCGACAAGCGCGCGCACACCGCCAAGGCTGCGCCCCGAAAGCACGGCGTACTGGGCGGCCTTTTCGCGCGCCTTCTGGAACGCCAGCTCACGGCTCTGCGCGAAAAATTCGGTTTTGTTGGCAATATCAAAGCGAATGTTGTTTATCGTAACACGGTCGAGCGCCGAAAGTTTGTCGAGCAGGCCGGAAAAGCGCGCGGGATTGTTCACAATGTCGTGCACCGTTACCGCAAGGCTCTGTTCCGCGCGCTGGCCGGCGGATATAGGGCGTCCGTTGTGGTACTCAATCTCCTCGCGGTAATTGAGCGCAACCGTGCGTATATCTTTCTCTTCAACGCCCGAATCTTTGAGTATGGCCGTTATCTCGCGCATACGCGCGTCAACAGCGTCCTTTGCTTCTTTTGTTGAAGGCGCGGTATTCGAGTAGTAAATCGTCATCTGCACTGCGTCCGGCTGCGCCATAACCGTTCCGGTCGCGCTGACCTGCACCGTATCCGGCGTACTGCCCCCCGCCCGCGCGCAGCCGCCGGCCACAACGCTTACCAGCAGGGCCGCCGCGCACACGATGCCCGCCAGCAGCGCGCGGGTAATTGTATTGGTAGTGTTCATTGTTCGTATCCTCCGGCTGGAAGTATAGCGGGTTTAGTTGTTAGTGGCCAGTTGCCATATCGGCTAAAGACTGACAACCG